>DASQDN010000129.1:0-10188 GCA_035634155.1 Bryobacteraceae bacterium
CAGCTTTCGAGCTCTTCGACGAGATCGATTTGAAAGGGCAGCGCGGATGGAATTTCGCCACGAACCTGCAACTCGACGATGATGCTTTGGCCGCCGGGGAGAGCATCGGACCAGAAATCACTTCCGTCTAATGGACCTACGTTTGTGTAGGGTCCGACGGCGAAAGGCGGCGCTTCGCCCCTACCGCGCTCGCTATAGAGGTATAGCTCGGCTCCTTCAGGTAATTGCAGAGATTGGAAATGGATGCGAGCCGCGCGTAACGAGGACGCATCGATACTCATCACCGCAACATAGCGGCCATCTTCGAACTCAGTGAACGAGACGGCTTCCGGCTCGATCGCAGCAACGTTGAAGTGACGCGTACCAGCGTCTGTGTTTTTTGCATCCGCAGCAACGGCGGATAAGGCTAGAACTGTAGCGGACTCGAGCCGGTGGTGAATAACTCCTTGCAACGAAGGTGTTTGCTGAGCGTAGATGGACGCGCACACGAAGAGTGCGGCGCCGAATCGGAGATGCGGCACAGGGCCTCCCTGGACAAACCTCAAGCGGCGCGAGTGTCGCTTAGCACTTGGTTTGCTTGCGTTGATTGAAGTTTCAGACTAGCATCCAAGGTACTAGCGGGGAATACGCCAAATCCTATAGTGGTACTAGATCTTTTGCAGGGACTGATACCTACAACGTGGGCGTTCGGCGGTTACAAAGCGCTTAGCCGGGTTATGCCGCGGTGATATTTCTACGAGTTTGCGAGTAGGTCCGTTGACGCTATTTCGCCAAATTAGCCGGCTCATTCAGCGCCGGGAGCTTATCTCCGGACGGACAGAAAAGATACTTAGACAAAAGGGCCTGCAGCTTTCGCCACAGACCCCACCAAACCACGAAATATTAGCACTTTTGGGTCGTACTCGGGGCCACTGCTCTAGCGGCCATGCTCCGGCGGCACGACCGCTTTCATCTCCCAAGGACAAGCTTTCGGAAACACAGAAAGCTCGAGTCCGGTCTGACGAGCTGCGCCAAACCGCGCGAGCTTGTAGGCTTCTACGAGCAAACCAGGCGCCGCAGGGCCAAGACTCGGGCTTTCCGCCAGTGTCGGCCTCACGCGCTCATGATGCTCGGCCAGGCTCAAGTCCCAACTCCGCGTACGGTTCTCCGGCTGATAGTCTCGGCAGTCTGTTCGGCCCAGCCAGCGAGATCTTCTTCGTACAGCAGCATTACAGCCTCCAATTCTCACGTATCCTCCAATCGGCTTACACGTGCCCGAGTGGTCAGATCCTTCACGAAAGCCATCGCAACGTCAACAACGAGCCATCGGAAGTCTCCCACGTCGGGTCAGCAGCCAACTGCCCAAGCTCCTGGCATCTGGTCCGAGTCTTCAGCCCAATAGCTCCGTAAATCAGGTTGAACATGCCCTCTGAACCGCACTCCGTTTTCGTTCAATCCGATATACACTCACGATCTGACCTCTTGCGCTGCTTCGCCGTCTGCTCAATGCTCTCCGCCGTCTGAGTTGCAAGGGGCGTACAGCTTCTTCGCATCGGTCTTCTGTTGCGTCCTTTCGTCAAGCAGTCTTCCTTCGGAGAAGAGCCACAGCCGACCAGAGGAAGCTCGCGAAGATAACAGTCATCAATCCGTTGGTTCATGTGGTTCCGTCTTTAAGGGTGCTTCAACCTGGGTTTACTGCCCTAGCTGCGACTACGGCGCCGTACACAATCCACGTACCGCCACAGATGCCATGGTTGCCGCTTCCATGGTGTGCGCGGACGGAAAAGTTAAAGAGGGAATATGCGCATCCGATATGGTGAGCATGGCAGATGAGTTGCAGTCGGGCACGGCGGTGGAAGTCCGGGTCAGAAAGTGCGTGTTTGTGGGCTTCGTGGTTTCGGCGGACGACTTAAACGTACGGGTGGAGATGGACGGCTGCTTGAAGTCGGGGACGCTGGTGTCGATCTCAGATCCGGAGGCGGTTTACGACACGGTGCAAGGCAGAGTGTTTGAGTGCACGGCGACGAGCAGCGGCGGATTTTGTCTGAATGTTGTCCGTACCCCTGAGAAGTCCGATAACTTGTCGGATTCGCTGCTTGTGTGGCCTCCCAACTCGCTGCAGTTCGCTCACATGTAAGTTTGCCTGAGAACTTTGGGCTCCTCCTTCCACTCACCCAGACATGGATGCTTCTCTTCCGGCGTCGCTGCTTACGGCAGCGGCAGGTGGCTCTAAGTGTCGACTTTGTCATAACGGATACCGGAGACGATCGCCTGGTCAGAAGTACTGCGACCGCTGCCGGGCGCGGCGGTCACGGCCGAGGGCTACGAGGGATTCGACGACGGCCGAAGGATGCGCCATGGACATGTATCGCGTAGACCTGCCCATCTTTGCCATTCTTACGATGGGCGATGAGCGATTGCCGATGACAATTCCGGTTAACGCGCAGGTGGCGGTTCGGAGAAGCCGCGCGGGATCGGGCGACGCGACGCTGCTGGATGTGGAGTGGAACGCGACGAGGCTGATGGTGTTCGCAGAGGATTTGGCGAGACGAGCGACTGTTCTCGGTACAGCCGCTCGTTCCGAATAAAGAGCTACGGCTCGATCAGTAAGCGAACGGGCTCCTCGATCAAAAGCGGCGTCGCGCCTTTCATCAGTACCGTGATGCGATAGGACGCGGGTGGCACGTTCGCAGGCACTTTGAACTTCAGCTCGGTATCCGCCTGGGCGAGAATATCGACTTTATGGCTCGATTTTCCGACAGTCAGATAGACCTCGGCAACACACTCTTTTCCAAGATTCTGGCCAGTGACCGATACTTCCATTCCCACCTTGGCGACGGTGGGCTCGACAACACGCATTAACGGAGTTGGCGTAGGCTCAGCCGGGTCGACAGCGAACAGTTGGAACGGAACCATGAGCACGGCAGCTAGCAGCATCAGGTACATAACGGACCTCCTCAAGACAACCTTTTCGCTGGTGTCGATGCACGCGTGCGACCACAAGGAAAACGGTCAAAATACAACACTTCTGAGCGCAATTGGGTCAATGCACCCGTATATGGGTGAGGCAAATCGCACGCGAGCGCCGATTTTCGTTGAATCGTACCAGTACTACTGCTATAACAGAGCTACCGGCAGCGACTCTGCGTGAACAAGCCGACCTTTTTGCAGCGTTCTGGAGTTGGAACGCAGCTTGCTTTACAGGAGGGACGGGTATGGATCACAATATTGACGCTACGTGCCGCGTGCACGTGCTTGCAGTAAGCCCCTTCGAGAGCGACCATATCGTGCTCGCTCATATCTTCGGACACACAGCGTGGAGGCTGGACAGCGCGCGCTCATTCAATGAAGCCCTGGTCCGACTGTACGCTCCGAACGCGAATGCTGTTCCACCTGTTGTCTTGTGCGACCAAACCCTTTACGACGGTGATTGGAAGGACCTCCTGCTGGCAGCGCAAGAGCTTCCCGAGCCGCACAATCTGATTGTGACCGCTGGTCACGCCGATGACCGCCTGTGGGCGGAAGTCTTGAATCTGGGCGCGTACGACGTCCTGCAAAAACCATTTCGGCCGAAGGAAGTGTTCCGCACGTTGGGCCTGGCGTGGTCGGATCGCCGTAAACGCCAGACGCGTTCGGTAAGCCGCACGACGGCGGTGGGCGCCGGCGCGGTCGCTTAATTCGCGCTTGCGCTACGCTGATTGCATGCGTGGCGCTGCGGGCGCTTTTCTTCTCGTGTTCTGCCTGGCGGTGGGTCGAGCTAGCGACCTGCACACGGCTGTGCGCGCAGGAGACTTCGAAAAAACCAAAGCACTTTTAAGCGCGGGCGCCTCGGCGAGCGAGCGGGATTCGCTGGGGGGCACCGCGTTGCATGATGCTGCCTGGAGCGGGGATCTGCGCTTGATTGAGCTTCTGCTGCAGCATGGCGCGAGTGTCAACGCGGAGCATGCGGAAACGGCATCTACTCCGCTTCACTACGCGGTAATCACGAAGCACCCGGAAGCCGCTGCGCTGCTGCTGGACCGCGGCGCGACGGTGAACGCAAAAACGCGATCCGGCGGGACCGCGCTTCATCTGGCGGCGAACCGAGGGTACACGGATCTGGTGGAACTGCTGCTGGCTCGGGGGGCGCTGGTTGACGCGGTGGATGAGACCGGAGCGACGGCGCTTCTTGAGGCGGCCTGGAAGGGCCACACCGACATTGCAGGCGTGTTGCTTGGAAAAGGCGCGGACCGGAACGCGCGGAGTGCAGCCACGGGCGCGACGGCGCTTCACGAGGCCACGGCCAAGGGCCACGTCGGATTCGTGGAGTTGCTTCTGGCGCGCGGCGCCGATCCGCTTTCGAAAGACAAAGACGGGGCCACACCGCTCGATCTGGCTCTCCGCCACGGCCACGTGGATGTTATGGGTTTGTATGTCGATCGCGGTGTGAAGGGCAGTGTGGAAGCAGCCACGAAGCTGTTGAAAGGCGCGGTTCTACGAGGCGAGGCTCGGATGGTGGCCGCGCTGCTCGGGCGCGGCATGGACCCGAATTCGGGCGAGCTGCTGCACGACGCTGCATTGAAGGGCCATGTTGAGATCGTGCGGCTGCTTTTGGAGCGAGGGGCGAAGGTGAACGCCCGGAATGCGAGCGGCTCGACTGCGCTGCACGACGCAGCCTTGGCGGGCCATGCGGTGGTTGTGGAGGCTTTGCTTGCCAAAGGCGCCGACGTGAATGCGCTCGCGGCCGAGAACGGCGCCACGGCCCTGCACCATGCCGCTTCGTGGGGGCGAATTGAGGCGGTGAAGGCTCTGCTCAAAGGCGGCGCGGATGCCGCAATTGCGAATAAGGCCGGCGTTACACCGGCTGCAGCGGCGGCAGAAAACAGGCACACCGACATCGTCGCTTTGCTTCGCGCCGGCCCTGCGAAGCTTTAAATAGCTTTTTGCGGGTTTTTGGGCGCCCGCAACGGGGCACTCGCGTGGTAAAGGGAATTCAATTAATAATGGAATTTGCCCCAGAACACGTCAGCGGAAACGCTTACAGTCCAGGTCCGCCGTTTCGGGCGCCTTATCGAGAGCAGCAAGCTTGCGCGCTTAGGCGAGGAGTTTTCCCGCGCTCTGCGCAAAGCCGGGTTTGACAATAAACAGGCGGGCGCCTTGCGGCGCGCGAGTCCACTGGCGGCAGTGGAATTCGCGCTGGCGCGTAAGCCGTTAAAGCATTTTTGGCGCGATGTTGCGGGTGCAGGGCGGGATCTGGCGAAGATGAATATCACGCCGGCCCAGGTGAAGACGGCACTGGATCTCGGCGACAGCATTCTTGATAAAGTCCCCGGCTCAGCCGACTTTTCCGAAGCGCGCACGCAACTGAGGTTCTCGACGATTCTCGCGATGAACCAGGCGTATTACGACGTTCGCGAGGAAGAACACCAGATCTTCTACCGCATGCTTCAGATCGAAGTAGATGCGGCGAACACGGACGTCCTGCTGCGGGGGCTTTTGGAGGCGGTGGCCGATGCGGTGGGAGCGGACGCGGCGCACGCCTATCTGACGTCGGCCGATTCCGGCTTCTGGGAAGTTCGGGCGAGTACGGCTCGGGCGGCTTCTCCCGAGACCCTCCTTCTGGTGGAGGTCCCGGCGGGCGTGCGAAAAGGGCTTGGAAAGGCATGCAGAGCGGCTAAACCCGCGCAGATCCTGGACGCAGGATGGCGAAAGCGTTACGACGTGGTCTGGTCGGCGCCTATGGGCGATGAGGGCGTGCTGCAATTCGCTTTTGCGAGCGGGCGGGAACTACTGCCTCGGGAGTTGGAATTATTGGCCGCGGCTGCCGAGCGCTGCTACGCGGCTTCGCGAAAAACCCGGCTGCTGGAAGATATCGCAGAGCGTGAAAAGAATCTCAGGAAACTTGCGATTCGAATGCTAATGGTGGAGGAGAATGAACGCCGGCGCATTAGCCGGGAACTCCACGACGACGCGGGCCAGTCGCTGGTAGTGATTCGGCTGCAAATGGAAATGATCGAGCTGCTTTTGCCGGAGAACTCGGAAGAACGGGAGCGCTTAGCTACCGCCAGAGATATTACTGAGAAAACGATTCTGGACACCCGACGATTGATCTCAGATCTTAGTCCAGCGGTACTGGACCAATTGGGTCTAGGGGCCGCACTTCGTCAGCTAGTTAACCGATTTAGGAAGCGTTACGCCTGTGAAGTAGTGGTAGCTGTGGGGCAGCTTCCACAGCTCGACTCGAACTTCGAGCTAGTAATATACCGTCTAGCTCAAGAGTGTCTAAACAACATTGCGCAGCATTCAAGCGCTACGTCTGTAAACATTTCGGTGAGCGTCGCCGATAGAGTACTAAGGCTTCACGTCGAGGATAACGGTAAAGGATTTAACGTGGAGCACGCACTGGAGCGCAGTGACTCCTTCGGTTTGATCGGAATTAGAGAGCGAGTAGCCGTACTTGGGGGGAGTGTCGATATCATTAGTACCCGCAAAGAGGGGCAGTCGACACGCAGAAGCAAAAAGAGCGGGACCATCGTACGGATTGAACTGCCAATTCCCTGAGAAAAACCTCGAAAACTCAATTAGAATGTAGTACGATACCGATGGTAGTACCGGGCTTCATCGCTTAGAGGGGATTATGTCGAAGATTCGCATCATGCTGGCGGACGATCATACGCTATTCCGCCAGGGGATCAGAACCCTGATCGCAGCCGAGAACGATATGGAGGTAGTAGGCGAAGCCTCAAACGGCGGTGACGCGGTTGATCGGTGCGGCGAATTGCGCCCCGACGTGGTGTTAATGGATATCGGCATGCCTGGTCTAAGCAGCTTTGAGGCGACTCGACAGATCAAGAAGAATCGGCCGGAAACCAAGATCCTGTTCTTGACGATGTATGACGACGAGGATTACCTGGTGGAAGGCATGGAAGTTGGCGCCAGCGGATACGTTTTAAAAGACAGCCCGGCGCAGCAACTAGTGGCCGCCATCCGTGATATTTGCCGCGGTGGAAGCTATTTGAGCCCCCGCATGCTATCGCAATTGGTGGACGATTTCCGAACGCGGATCAAATCCGCGAATCGCATGCCGCGCTTTGCCACCTTAACTACCCGCGAACGCGAAGTCCTGAAGATGCTGGCCGAAGGTAACTCAGTCAAAGAGATCGCCTGTGACCTGAGCCTAAGCGTTAAGACGGTGGAAGCGCACAAGTTCAATCTGATGCGAAAGTTAGACATCCACAACAAGGCGCAACTGGTTCAGTACGCCATTCAGAAGAAGATCATCAAGATCCCCAACCTGGTTTAGTTCCCCTCGTTTCCTCCCTGTGCGTGGGCGCTATGCTTGGTGAAGGCGCCTGCGCATGAAAAAGTTTGTAATTGGAATTCTCACTGGCCTGATTCTGGCCGTTCTCACCGGTGTTGTTTTTATCTTTTCGGCGATGCGTCTTGGCGAGCGCCGGCCCGATGTACCCGATGGGGCTACGCTCGTGCTGCGTCTTGGCAACGATGTTCCGGAGAAGGAACCCGTGGAGGTTCCGCTTCCGTTCATCGGCTCGGCCGACACGCTGACCGTGCTGGACATTTGGGAAGGGCTTCGCAGCGCCGCGACTGACCCTCGTGTGAAAGCTGTGATCCTGGAAACCGGGCGCGTTGGCGCGGGCTGGGGCAAGCTGCACGAGCTGCGTGAAGGCCTGGACGCATTTCGCAAATCGGGTAAGCCGCTGGTAGCCACAATGCGAAGTCCGAACTCTCGCGATTATTACGTGGCTTCCGCCGCCGATCGAGTTTACATGTCGCCCGAGGATCTCTTCGACGTAAAAGGCGTGCGCGCCGAAGTGATGTATTTGAAGAATGCGTTGGGAAAGCTTGGCGTTGCCGTTGAGATCGAGCATCGCGGAAAATACAAAGACGCGGGCGATATGTTTAGCGAGACGTCCATGTCGCCCGAGTCGCGTGAAGTAATCAACTCCATCCTCGACGGTGTTTACTCCGAGATGATTCGCGCGTTCGCCGAGGGCCGGAAACGTCCGGCCGAGGAGATTCGCGCGTTGGTGGATGCCGGTCCGTACACGGCTCGGCAAGCGGCGGCGAAGGGGCTGGTGGATGCATTGCGGTATGAGGATCAGGTGCACGGTGAGCTCAAGTCCCGCCTGAAGCAAGACGAATTGAAGCGCTATTCTTTCCACAGTTATGTTCGTGCGACGTCGGGAACGGCAGGACGAGGCGCTAAGAAGAAGATCGCCTTCGTGGTTGGGGAGGGCGCGATTGCTCGCGGGGAAGGCACGGACGCGATGGGCTCGGATGAAGGCTTCACATCCGGCGCGTTCATTAAGATGCTGCGGCGTGTGGGTTCGGACAGCAGCATCGGCGGAGTGATTCTGCGGGTGGATTCTCCGGGCGGAGACGCGGTGGCGTCGGACGAAATGCTGCGCGAGGTGCGACTGCTCTCAAAGAAGAAGCCTATGGTGATCTCCTTCTCGGATGCGGCGGCGTCGGGCGGCTACTACATTTCGATGACGGGCGACCCGATTGTCTCGTACCCGAATACGGTGACCGGATCTATCGGCGTGATATACGGAAAAGTCAATTTGCGCGGATTGTACGACAAAATCGGGGTAAATAAAGAAATCCTCACCCGTGGGACAAATGCGGCGATCGACAGCGACTATGAGCCGATGACGCCTGAGGCTCGGGCAAAGCTGCGCGAGGGCATTGAGGAGATTTATCGCGAGTTCGTCAGCCGCGTGGCCGAGGGTCGGAACAAGAAGTGGGAGGAGGTCGCTCCGCTGGCGGAGGGTCGCGCCTGGCTGGGTTCGCAGGCCAAGCAAAACGGGTTGGTGGATGAGTTGGGCGGGATCGACAAGGCTGTCGCAATGGTTAAGAAGAGGGTCGGATTAAAGCCTGAAGACAAGGTGGATCTGGTTCCGTATCCCCCGGCGCGTAGTATTTTCGACCAATACCTGAAGAGTACAAGCGAGCAGCAGGTGGAGGCTCGGGTGGCGAAGCTGCTCGGGTTCGATTATCGGGTTTGGATGCAGGGCGGGATGCTACGGATGGCTCCGTATCGTGTGGATATTCGGTAGCTGTTCACAGCGGCTCCGGCACTACGGCTCCGCTCATGAATTGATCCCATCTGTTTAAGATCGACCATGGAGACGTTAGCGGAAGGCAAAGACGCCGTTCTTCGAGTTCCTCGAACAGGAGGCTCAACGAATTGCGGGGCAACCGGGTGTTTACTCATTGGTTCGCGACGACTCGGGCAAATTAATCGCTTTCATCGCCGGCCGCAGCTTCTTAGGCGCGCGAGCGTATTCGATCGGCGGGAAGCGGATGATCGCGGTGGACGGTATGATCGTGCACTCGGACCAGAGCTGATGGTGAGATACCCATTATGAGCGGTAAGTTGCGAGGTTACGATGGCGCGGTGAACGGGGTACATCCTGCACGGGCTCATTGTTAGAAGTGGTGCGGCGACGCAGAAGTCGAGCGACATCGCGGCTGGACGAATTACCGAGAATCGGTCGACCTCTGGACGTTGGTCGGATCAGTGGGTCGTTGACCACATTCTTGCTCGTGCGACTGAAGTAATCGGAACGCGCGAACACGCGTTGAGGTGGTTGGGCACGCCCGTCCGGGCGCTAAATTATGCTACGCCGATCTCGCTGCTCGTAGATGAAAGCGGCTCACGTCAAGTGCTGGATGCGCTGACAAATCTCGAGAACGCGGTTTTATGATGACCGTGTATCGGCTGCATTCCAGTCGATACCACGCGTCGAGTGGAGATGGCGCAGCGATCCGCGGTGGACGATCGAATCCTAGCGGTACTCCCGTCATCTACGCTGCCGCGTCTGCTTCGTTGGCTGTTCTTGAGGTGCTGGTGCACTACTCGTCGTGCCGAACGACCCCGTTCTCACGCCCATCGCAGACACGCGAATACGGATACGACTGGGTCAAAGCGAATGAATTGCTGGCGCTCAGGGTTGCCTCGAGCGTAGTCAAGGTGGAGGCGAACTAGGTCATCAATGTGCGCCACACCGTTTTGAAAGCTGCAATTCGGGACACCGACGCCGTTTGACTTTGACCCTCGGCTGAATTGAGCTTTTCCGCGTCGGCGAAGTCCGTTGATCTAAAAAGGGCAATAATATAGTTGACAACTCATCGGTTCCGGCGTAAGATCTATTCATGGGGCCGAACACACTACAAGAAGCGGTGATCTACTTCGCGGATGCGGAT
>DASQDN010000130.1:0-11288 GCA_035634155.1 Bryobacteraceae bacterium
CACCTGGATGACGAACGGCGACGTTACTACAGAATCACTCCCCTAGGCCGCCGTGTGGCTGCTGCGGAAACTGCACGACTGCGTGAGCTGCTGCAGATCGCGCACGCCCAACTCGGTCTGCCCGAACCCGCCTGAGGAAGAACATGCAACCCGTCAGATTCTACCGATGGCTCCTGCGCTTGTACCCGGCAGGATTTCGCGAGGAGTATCAGACCCCCATGGAGCGCCAGTTTCGAGACGACTATAACGACGCCGCAAACAGCCGACAAAAAGCCATTGTGTGGCTGCGCGCCGTGCTGGATATCTTGACGACAGCGCCCAGTCATCTCTTTCGTGAAGTGGCCGGCGATCTCACCTATACCGTCCGAGCCTACCGTAAACGCGTGCTGGCATCCGCACTCACCCTCCTGGCGCTTAGCCTCGCGATGGGTGTCTGCACAGGAATGTTCGCCGTGCTGAATGGAGTGCTTCTTCGGGGCCTCCCGTTCTCACGCTCAGAGCAACTCGTCGAGTTCCAAACTCCGACCGTTGGCGCAATGCAGGGTAGGAAAGCTTTCCAAGCGTGGAGCGCTTCTCGACCCTATGTCACCGACGCGGTAACTTTCTCCACGTCCGAGTTCAACCTCGTCCACGCGTCGCAAGCGCTCCGCGTCAAGGCAACGGAAGCCTCGGCGAGATTTTTCAAACTGCTCGGAGTCGCCACAGTCGTCGGCCGTACGTTCGGCCCGGAAGAGGACAAACCCGGCGCCGGGCAGAGCGTGGTCTTGAGCCACCATCTTTCCCTTCGACTTTTCGGAGGGACCACTGATGCCCTCGGTCGCGAAGTGAAACTGAACGGCCGGGTATTCACAATCATCGGGGTTGCAGGCCCTGGCTTTGATTACCCGAACAGCACGGACATCTGGACCCCGACAGTGTTCGACTTCGAAGTTGTGCCGAAACGAGGAGCGATCTTTTTTCAGACAATCGGCCGCTTGAAGCCGTCCGTCTCGCTTGCAGAGGCTCGACAGCTTTACCAAACTGAGTTCGCACGCGCCGAAGGAAGCTCAGTCAAAAGCGAAATAGGGAAAAATCCTCAACTGTTGTCGATGCGAGAGCAACTCGCTGGACCTGTTGCGCAGGCGCTTCCTTTACTTAGTGCAACTGTCCTGCTCATTCTCGCAATCGCGTGCGCCAACGTAGCGCTGCTCATTCTTTCGCGGACCACGGAACGACGGCAGGAGCTTGCAGTGCGGTCGGCGCTCGGAGCCAGCCGAGCGCGATTGATCCGGCAGCTAACCATCGAAGCCACGGCACTGACGCTCAGTGCTTCTCTGGTGGGGCTCGTGGTCGCGCACTGGACAACTCAGGTGGCGGCCACCGTAGCGCCCCCGAGTCTCGCGGTGCAAAGCTACACAGTCCTTCATTGGCGCGTCTTCGCGTTTGCAGCTACAGTTGCGGTTGCAACTGGGATCGTCTTGGGCGCCCTGCCCGTCTTCCTCATCCGCCGCTTTCGTCCGACAGCGTCGGTAAGGCAAACACACCAAAGCACAGACGACCTCGCCACGCGTCGACTCAGAAAATGTCTAGTGGCCGGTCAAGCCGCACTCACAATGAGTCTCCTAGCCGGATCGGTGATGGTGGGCCGCGCATTTGTCGACCTGTTGAGCACCGATCTGGGATTCTCGCCCATGAACATTGTGACTGTTACCTCTTCCTTAGAAGGGACAAACCGGCGCGGAGCCACACCCGAATGGCGTTACTACAGCGAAGCATTGCAACGCCTCCGAGCGATACCGGGAGTGCAAGCCGCGGGCGCTGTCAGCCATCTGCCATTGTCGAAGGATGCCGCGATTGCGGGAGCCGTCGAACTTGATTCGGGCGCAAAAGCGCCGCAGGTAATCATGAGTGCGGCCACGCCCGACTACTTCCACGCAATGGGTACGCGTTTCGTCGCGGGGCGCGACTTCAATGCGAGCGAAGCCCGCGGCGGGTCGAAAGTTGTCATCGTGAATGACGCCTTCGCGCGCAGTACGGGCTTGAACTCCGCGATCGTGGGACGGCTTTTGCTTTCCCCGTGGAGCAAGGACAAGTACTCGATCATTGGAGTTGTCGATACCATCAGCCTTGCGGGGCCTCAATATCCTGGAGCCGCACAGGTCTATTGGCCCGTCGCTGAAGAGCCTCCTTCCGCCCTGACGTTTGTTGTCCGTGTCCAGGGAAATGCCGGCGAATTCGCGGCCCGGTGCCGTGATGCGGTGAAGTCTGTTGACGCCGCGGCCGCTGTCTACGGCGTTTCAACCCTTCGCGGTCGATTGTCGGATCTTCTGGCGGCCCCAAGGTTTCACGCGACGGCGGTTACCTTCTTGGCCGCGCTGGCGCTAATTCTGGCTGTTGTTGCCACCTACGGAACGGCATCGTACTCAGTTGCGCAGCGCACAAAAGAAATGGGCATCCGGCTCGCAATGGGCGCCACACACAGACGCATCCGCACGATGCTCATTCGCGAAACGATGGAGCCGCTAGCCGCCGGTTTAGCGCTCGGAATACTGGGCGCGCTGACGTTTGGACGGACCGTCGCAGCTCTCTATACGCCAACGCCAAACGCGCTATCGATGCCGTGCGTGGCCGCTGCTTTCATCCTGCTCGCCGCAGGGGTGTTGTCCTCATGGAAGGGTACTGCGCGTGTGATCGCTATCCATCCAGCTGACGCCGTGCGCGCGGAGTAAAAAGCACGAAGGTCGAGATGCGCAAGCTGGTCGTACGTGTGCTTGCCTCAGCTGCTTCGCGGCATACTGCCGTGATACCTTCAGACACACGCCGGGCGGAGAAAACCAGGATGCTCGAGGATCCCCGCGTAGTGCCGCGTGCCGGACCAACGGGGCCGTTTACAACTGCTCAGCCAGCGATCGCTCCGCCAACTCACCCACGATCGGCAGATGAAACACCTGCTCCTGCGCAGTTTTCACGATCATCCAGAACCAGGCAGCAAATACGGCCAGGTGCAACAATCCGGCAACGGCGCCGAACGGAGCCCGCCCGCCAGGAATCGCATGCGTAAACGGAACGAAAACCCAGTCGAGCAGCAACCAAACTACAAACAAGTACAGCCCCTGAAACGCGTGGAACCGCACCGTGCGCTCAGACCGGAAGCGGGGCGACGCTAGCACCACAATCGACGGAATCCATCCCAGCACGGGTATATAGCAGAGCATCGATGCAGTTCGAGGAGTGAAGCTGCCGAGAAAATCGGGGTTGGGCGGAGGCGCCGGTACCGCCTGCCGGGTCCCGCACTTGGCGCAGAACACGTCCATTGGCTGGACCTGCAACCCGCATTGTGTACAGAACGGCATCTGTCACTCTTTACGCTACCACTGTCGATTTTGTTCCCACAACGCGCATGGGCGCATAGCTCTAGTACAAAACGAAAGTTTTTGGTCTATTCCGGGTGCCCTGAACTGTCGATCATCCTGCTACTACCAAGACAAAGGAGAAATCGTTTCATGAAAGCAAGGCACTTGCTCTCGGTGGGCATGTTGATCTGTGTCGCGTCTACCGCGTCCGCCGCCGTGACCGTCACGTCCTATACGATGCAGAATGGGGAAACGGGAAGCTTCGTCTACCAGGACACAACATACCTACCCTGCGTCGCGGGCGAGTGTACTACATCGCTGGCAAATCTAACCGGGGGAACCGGTAGTCTCACGGACGGAGTCGTTCCGCCGAATAGTTGGAATGCGTCCGGCAGCACGCAGGTGTGGGTGGGCTGGACGAGCATTAGGCCCAGTATAGATTTCAACTTTTCGGGATCACCCATCATTTCCAAGGTGAACCTTGACCTTGACAACACTCCGGGAACCGGCGACGTTCGCCTCCCGATCAGCGTTGATATTGGCAGCTTCAATTACCTCGTTGCGCCCGACGCGAGCTTCGGGCCGCGTTGGGTTTCGTTCGACATTCCCGACAATTCGTACTCCAGTTTGAACATTTGGTTGAACGCGGACGGCGCTGGCCGCTGGGTGATGCTCGGGGAAGTGTCGTTCGACGAGGCACAGGGCGCCGTGCCCGAACCGGGCACTGTAGGGATAGTGGGGGGTGGATTGCTCGCCCTTACCGCACGCCGCTTGCGACGCCGGTCCTAAAGCTATCCTTACTTGGGTGGGTCCTTCGCGCATCGGAAACCGATATCCGGCGCCGCATACCTTGCGGGCACAGACGACCACTCCCAAGGCACAGCCGCCGCCAACGGGCGCCCGAAGGAGCCGCCCTTGATGCTGTACCACGGCTCATTCATCGCGGGCGGGGGATTCATAATCTTCGCGAAGTGCTCCACCGCCTCCGAACTCGGCGTAATATCGTCCGCCACATACTCGAGGACATTCCCAGCCATGTGGATAGCGCCGTACGGACTCGCGCTTTCCAGCATCGACATCGCCGGCATCAGCTTGTGCTCGGGGTGATCAGGGTTGTCGGCGACATTCGCAAACTTTGCGTCGCTCAGCGGCCCCCACGGCCACATCTTTCCCTCCGTCCCGCGAGCCGCCTTCTCCCACTCGGCAGCCGTTGGCAGCCGCTTACTTGCCCACTTCGCAAAGGCGGTAGCATCAGCGATCGTAACGTTCACCACGGGCAACTCCGGATGGTCCGTCGGAAATTTCGCCGGCAGGGGTCGATTCGTCGCCATGCAAAACTTCTCGTAAGCGCCGTTGGTCACTTCCGATTTGTCGATGTAGAACGCAGGTACCACTTCATCCTTGTTCTCGTTACCGCGCTTGAAAGGACCACCGGGAACCAGCAGCATCTGCCCGGTAGGCATATTCAAGATCGGCGGAAGCACCGTACCGGTGGCGTTCTTCTTCAGATACATCAGCGCCCCGACACCAATCGCAATAATCACCAGCAGCGCCGCCACCACGTACTTGCCCTTCGAACCAGCCGGAGCGGGCTCCGTACCCAGAGGCACGGCGTTCTCGCCCGTTGGCACGCGAGGACTCATCTGCTGAATCAGCGATTCCAGTTCAGCGCAGACGGGAGTGAAGTTCGCGTACCGATCTTCTTTCTTCTTCGCTGTCGCCCGCGTCACCAATTGGATCAGCGCTTCCGGCGCGCCCTTCTCGCGCAAAGGCGTCACGTCGATCGGCTCGTTCAGAATCTGGTAAAACAACCGTTCATACGTTTCGCCCGTAATCGGCTTCACACCGGTGAACATCTCGAAGAGCATCACGCCGAACGCGTAGACGTCGGCCGGTTCCGCCACCTGCTCGCCCATCACCTGCTCAGGAGACATGTAGTAGGGAGTGCCCAGCGCGAAGCCGGCCCGCGTCATCGATAGGCCTTCAGCCTTGGCGATGCCGAAGTCCATCAACTTCGCTTTGCCGCTCGCGTCCAGATGCACGTTCTCGGGTTTGATATCGCGATGAATGATCTTCTTGGAGTGGACGTATTCCAGTGCGCGAGCCACCTGCAACGCAATCCGCAGCTTGCCCGCGGCGTCGCCCGCGGACTCTGTCTTGATCGCGTCACGCAGGTCCTGCCCAACCAGGAATTCCATCACCATAAACGGCTTCCCGTCTTCTTCGCCGAAGTCGAAGATCTGGATGATGTTCTCGTGTTGGATGTTGCCGGCCATCCGCGCTTCCTGGAGAAAGCGCGCTTTGGCCTCCGGGTCGGCGCAGCCTTGATCTGTCAGGATCTTCACAGCCACCGTGCGGCCAATCACCGTGTCCGTGGCGCGGTAAACATGCGACATCCCGCCGCCCAGGAACTTTTCTAGCTGGTACTTGCCGATGCGAGCGGGTAGTTGCACTCTACTTGGCCACCTGCGACACACACCTCAATCCGGCAAGACTGCCTTTCTTGAAGAACACCGGAGCGCCGCCCGTGTCTAACTGGAACCGGACTGTCAGCGTAGCGCCGCTCGGCAGCGTCGCCGCCTTGCCACCCACGCGAACAACCCATTCCAGGTTGTATCCAGCGCCGGAAGGCTCCCACCGCTCGGCATCCCCCATCAGCCGGAACGCCGCCCAGGTTCCCGTATACGAGAAGAACCCGAGATCCGGTCCGCCGAACTTGCCCGACAAAGCAGCCTGCCCGCCACCGGGCCAGGTGAACTGCTTGCCCGACCCGCCGTTGCCCGATGCCGTCAACGTCTGGCCGTCAATGTTAAGGGTCACACTCTGGATACCTTCGGACTTCAAGGGAGTCAGCGTATACATCAGTTTCGGATCGGCCGCGCCGGGCTTGTAAAGCGCTTCGGACAGTTTGGCCGCCGTGTTGAAGAAGCCCACAAACTGCGGCGTCAGCGGCAGCGTACCCGTCGGAACGTACTGCGAACCCTGCTTCGCGAGAGCCGCCTTCAAGTTCGCGTCGTAGAATGCCCAAAGCGCGCCTTCGCCCGGCTTCAGCAGAGAGTTGACTTCCGCAATCGAAGCCTCAGCCGTCGCAGCCGGATTGAACGGATACTTGTTCGTCACGGCCGAGAACTGTCCGCACAACCCCTTGCCCTTCGCGTTCAATTCCGCGGGCCCCAGGCCGCGCAATAGTCCTTCGGCATTGGTAATCGGATCTTCCAGTAACTTCTGCAGCGTCGTTTCCAGGTGCGTTTCCGGATCGATGTTGAATCCCTGCGCCACCTGCTTCACAGAAATCTTCGCGCTGCTTGCGTTGGATAGCGTGCTACTCGCCATCATCGGATCGGGGACCGGCGTCTGTGCCGCCTGGTCGATGGAGGTTTGCAGCGTCAGCAGCGCGTTCATGTACGGCTGGTTCGACGGCGCGACGTAGCGGTCCACGTTCGCCGGAGGAACCACGTGATGCACCGACTGGAACGCTTTTTGAATGCGATCTGCCCCTTCAATCTTCGCGAAGTCCACTCCCGTATGCTGCGAGGCCAGCCAGAACAAACCCAAAATGGGCGACTGCGTGCCCGACTGCAAGTTCAGCTTCGAGGCCGCATCCTTCAGGTCCGAGTACCGCAGCACTGCCGAGTTCCGAAAATACGCGCGCCACTGCGCGATGTAGTCATTGACATACCTGGTGCTCAGGTCGCGTGTGAGCTGAACCTTGTCGATCGAGCCCGACTGACAGCTACTCGCGGAGATATTGCCGGCGGCATCGCACAACACCCACCGCTCGCCCGCAAAGAACTGGTCGGCCTTCGGCAGGTTGTCCGACATAAACTGATAACCCGTCTTGGTGAACGCCGCGGGCACATCCTTGTTATTCACCACGGCCTGCGCCGAGTTCGCCACGTCACGATTGAAGTTCACCGATCCCTTGCCTGCCTTCGACAACATGAACTGATAAACGCGCTCAATCCCGGAAAACTGCGCCAGGTACGAGCGTCCGCGCGCAACGGCGTCATTATTACCTTGCGACGAGAACGGGTTCCCGTTCTTCAGATCCTTGGCGTAATACACAAACTGCTTCTTCGCCAAGTCCATTCGCTGCACGTCGACGTTCCGGCCTTCGGCCCACCGGCTCAACAAAATCGGGGCAGGCGAATCGTCGGTCACTTTGTCGTTGTGAACCGTCGTAATCAGATAACCCTTTAACACCTGATACGGCAGGTTGTAGTCATCGGTGGGCGCGGGCGCTGCAGGTAGACGTTGCAAATGCGACACCAGGGACCCTTGAGCCTGCGTAAACAGAAGCTGGCCGAATCGGTTGTAGTAGGTCTTGCGAAGATGCGGATACAAATCATCGCCCGCAAACAAACCCAGGCCCATGCTGAACGGCCGACCATCGACACGATAGGCCGTCAGTTGCTCCAGCGCCTTCCGAAGCGTCTCTAACTTCTGCAGCGAATCTACAGACGCCAGGTTCGTGCCGGCCGCCTCGCTGGAGGAGATTGCTTCCGCCGCGGCCACTGCATCATTCACCATCGCTCGGTTCTTGAAGTACGAAACAGTAAACCCGATCGCCAGGAAGAACAGCGCCAGCGTACCAGCGATCAACAGCATCCGCTGCAAGCCGCTCGTCTTGGTGCTCGACCCGCTTGCTGCTAGCGCGGCGCGATCCTGAAGGATCACCTGGTTGAAGAGCCGCGATACGAACACCCACTGCGGCACCCGCTTCGTTCCCACATACTGCGGTTGCGGTGCAGCCTGCGGTACCGCGCCTGGACGCATCGCCGCGAACATGCCGGTCGCGTGGCCGGCCGCCTGAGCCGATTTAGCCGAGGGCGCACTCGCGCTGGGCAGAGGTGTATCCTGCACAGCTACCGGCCGCACGCCGCTGAAATAGAAACCGCGCAGAAACGGACTGGTTCGCAATTGGCTTGGGCGGGCTACATCCACCAAGAACTGTACAACGGCATTGCGAAGCTTCCGGAACTCACGCGGGAACTCATAGGCTCCCGGGACTTTCTGCGGATCGCCTTCCCGAGGCAGGAAGTGCAAGCGCTTATCCGACAACGAGTAAAACAGCGAATCGAACGACGCGGTCAGACGCCGTGTCTGCTCCTCAGCATATACACCGGCCTGCAGGTTGCTCATCGGCAGCGTAATGCCGAGCACCTGGCCTGCTTCTTCGTTCGTTAATCCGCGAACGTAATCCGTAAAGAACGGCAGGCGGTCGCAGCGCGTGAACAGCACGTACACAGGGAAACTGATCCCGAGCGCTTGCGACACCTCACCCAACCTGGCCTGAGTATTCCGAGCTACAGTAGCGAAATACTCGGCAGCGCCTTGTTGCGTAAACACCTCGGCATTCACACAAACCACAGCCGCGCGGGGAGCATGAGCATTCCCGCCCACCACTGACTTAAGACTCCCAGGCTTTAGCCGCCGTACCAAACGAACCCAACGCGACTGCTCGGCCAGCAGCGGCGCGCCCGCTTCGGCGAACACCGTATTTTTAGCTAGCCAAAAGTTAGCGGTTCGCGTCGCCGCCACTTGGTTATCCTGGTGTGCCACACCCGCCAGCAACTCCGGCTCCAGCCCCGAATTCAGAATCGTGCTCGTCTTGGCAGTACCCGGTTCGCCGAGCACCAACACCACAGGCAGAGTCGAGATACTCGCGCCCTTGCCGACCTGCGTGGAAGCCGCCAACTTTGCCTCTGCCTCACGCACAATCGCATCCACTTCATTGGTCGGATCGAGCGGCGCGTCTGCCGGCAGATTGTCGGCTTCCTGCTGCTGCCGCATCTTCCACCAGACGAACACAGCCGCGGCCATTACTCCCAGCGCGACGAGCACACCGTATAAAAGGTAGAAATCCGACTCCGACAAGCCGAGCATCTTCCCCGCTGCCCAGGCCGCGGCCATATACAGCAGCAACGATACACCGAGAATTGCGGCAAGCTGTGCCATGACTTTCCTCTAGCTGCGGCCCTGAGCCGCCAACGTTTCCATCCGTCCCACACCCGAGCCGAGATTCATCTTGTACACGCCAAACAGAAGAAGCGTGATCAACAGCACCCCTGCTGTCATGTAGATAAGCCTCTTCACCCATGGATCGGCTCCCGCCGTCGCCACCGCGTCGTTCGGTGGCATCCACGCGGGCGACAATTCCCCCGACGACTGCCGGATGCGCGCGATCTTCTCACCGGTAGTCTGAATCCGAGCCTGCAGTTCTCCGCGCCCGGCCATGCTGTACTTGCCGGCGAATCCCAGCAGCATGCAAAGCTGGTAAACCTCGAGCAGGTCGCCCATGTCCTGGCTCTCGTTGCGCTGCAGGATCTTGTCCAGGTTCTGGAAGAAGATCTCGCCCGCTACGTGATGTCCGAAGTACTCTTCCTGCAGCGGGCGGCGCGGCCAATCTGCGAACACAGGATTGCGCATGTTCAGGATCGACTCGTCCAGAAATGCCACCACAGCAAACGTAGCCAGTTGAATGTCTTCACCCGTATAGCCGCGACGGCGCGCTTCCTCGGCCGACGTCTTGATGGCCTCCCGCACCTGGTGGCGGAAGCTTTCGGCATCAGTGACATGCTGGCGGTTGGATCGCAGGCGCTCGCCCACGGTGAGGACTTCCTGGAAACAGTACGCCAGGTTTTCAGCGCGTCGTTCTAGGTTCGAGGACATCGAGGTACTCCTGTACTACTCATGATTCAAGGTCATGTTTCGAGAATGACGAGAAGCTCGGCTTCGGGACTCGGGATCTCGCCCGGAATGTAAACGCCTATCTGCTTGGTCTGCATCATGTGCTCCCAGCAGGGGCCGCCTTTATTAATTGCGAAGTATTGCGTGTCTACCTTCGTCGAAATTGCCGAAGGAGGCACCGGTAAATGCGCCAGCGGCATGCCTGGCAGAGCGCGCTTCACCAATTCGCCGACCACATTCGAGCACACCTTCACCAACTGCGGCGTGCGCGTGATGAGTTCCACTTCGCCGATCGGCGACCGTATGGCCAGCACCCAGCGCGACGGACCAAAGCAGCGCTGGTCGTTCGCGGTTCCGTAATAGAAATACTCGGCGTCTTTTGTCAGCGGGATGGAGATGCAGTTCGTTGGAACGATCGTCTCCAGGTGCCGGCGAATGTGGGTGTCCAGTAGTTCGAAGGTGCGGTCGAGATTCGCGTGGTCGTAGGCGGGCACCATGCGCGGATGCGACTCGAGTGCAAACGTGCAAAGCGCTCCCCCCAACCGCGCCATCTCCACATACAACTCTTCCGGATGGCCGCGCTTGGTCAGGTACAGGTGCCGTAACGGAGCCAGGGCGCTATTCACCGTATGCAGCAGCCAGAAGTTTGCGACATCGCGCGTAGAGAACTCCGCCAGTGACTTGTCGCGCGGCCGCGTCAGTGTGGCGCTCTTCTCGTCCAGGATGTCGATCAGCCGCTGCAGCATCTCCATTAATCGGTCGCTGCCGGTGATTTGTATACAGGGCGGGATAAAAGTGCGGTCGAAGACGAAGTTGCCCGAGTGGTCGCGTGTCACCCGCGCCAGCGGGATCGATTGCAATCCTTCCAGCGGCTCCGTGTCGAGAGCAAGGGCGATGTTCTTCCGTCCCAGCGGCACCGGCTTCTCGTCGACGCCCGTGGTTTCGTCATGAAGCAGCCGTTTCTCAGCCACGAACCGCGTGTTCCCGTTCCCCGCAATACTGTCGGCGGGAACGCAGTTGAGCCCGTTCTGCTTTCGCTCCGGGACGGTCAGCAGAATTGTGATCGATTCGCGATTCGGAGGGAACAACTCGCCGATTGCCCGCGGCTCAGGAGCCGGGTCCGAGTCGGGCATATGAAAGGCTAGCCCGTCTGGAAATAATCCACGCGCGTGGAGCAGGGAAACTGTGCCGTTTCGGAGCGCCTCCGGGTCGAGCGCGCAGCCGGCTAATCCCCACGGTTCAAACCACAGAGCCGAGGTAGCAAAT
>DASQDN010000131.1:0-5608 GCA_035634155.1 Bryobacteraceae bacterium
CAAGCGGTGAAGTCAGAGAACCTTCCAAACGCGTTTCCGACAGGCACATGCGTGTTGGCGAGTGAAGCGCATGCGGTCGAGATGCAAGAGCGTTTGCCAGCAGGAGTGCCCTTCCGCCCCATCCAATTAAGGTCGATGCAGGAAGTAATCGCGGGGCAGGAGCGTCCAAGCCGGCCCGTCCTTATATGTGTAGTGTCCGGGTCAAAGGCTATTTTGCAATGGTCAGCCACTCTGCTTTCGGCGCTCGGCTTTTCACCGGACGGCGTGATTCAGCGAAATTCGTGTGAGCCCGGATGGGAGCTTGGACTGGGAGCGTGCGATATCGTAGCCGTCGATGTGGTGACGGCGCGCCGAGCGCCGGCGAGTCTCCCATTGACTGTTTTTCGGATTGTGTCCGACGACTTTCTGGCCGCCTTGAAAGACCCTGTGACAGATCAGGAACTGTAACAATCCGCGTACGAAGCGGGCTCGATGTCACTTAGACTCCGCTCATGAACTCGATTCGCAGCATGATGCTTGGGATTCTGGCGGTAGGCCATGTCTTCGCCGGCGAGTTGACGGTGCGGAACGTCACCCATGCGGAGGCAGTGACGCTGTTGACCGACAAGGCGCTGTTGCAGCCTCGTGTTGAGGTGATTCTCAGAGGGGGTCAGAAGATAAAAGGAAGGCTGGTCAGCGCGGGTCTTCACGGGCTTTCTCTGGAACGGGGTTCCCGTTTGCCTGTGTGCGATTGCCAGTCGGTTAAGGTGCTTGGCGCGATGGCGCGTCCGCGACGCATCGCAAGGGGCATCGTGCTTGGCGCGATCGGGGGGCTGTATGTCAGCACTACCCTGCTGTTCGGAACCGAGATGAACAGTGAGACGCTAAGCCCCATCGTCCTTGTAGGGTTTCCGATGCTTGGCGGATGGGCAGGAGGGAGACTGGCGGAGCGCGGTAATGACCTGCTTTACGTCTTGCGGGCGGAAGGACCGGACTCGTTGTGCGGAAGCCGGCGGGGTGACGCTGAGGCTACCCCGCCGGGGCAAGAGGCAGTTACTCCTCCTCTTCTTCCACTCCCGCTTTTGCAGCCTTAGCGGCGGCGATGATTTTGTCCGCCTGTAAAGCGGGCACGTAGTCGTAGTGGTCGAATTCCATGCTGTAGGAGGCTCGTCCCTGGGTCATGGAGATGAGGTCGTTCTGGTAGTTCAACATTTCCGACATCGGAACCTGAGCGCGGATGATTTGGGTTCCGCCCTTGGTATCCATTCCCGAAATGCGGCCGCGGCGACTGTTCATATCGCCCATCAAGTCACCTGCGTACTCTACTGGCGCTTGCACTTCGACGTTCATGATCGGTTCCAATAATGCCGGTTTGCAGGACGCCATGGCAGCTTTGAAGGCTTTTCGGGCTGCCAGCTTGAAGGCCATTTCCGACGAGTCAACGTCGTGATAGGAGCCGTCATAGACAGTCACTTTGAAATCGACGACGGGGTAGCCGGCGAGATACCCATTAGCCGCGGCTTCAACCATACCTTTTTCAATGGCTGGGATAAAGTTGCGCGGGATGGCTCCGCCGAAAACCTCGTTGCCGAACTGGAATCCTGCTCCGCGCTCCAGAGGTTCGACCCGGACCCAGCAGTCGCCGAACTGGCCGTGACCGCCGGTCTGTTTCTTGTGACGGCCCTGGACCTCGGCTTTCCCGCGGATCGTCTCGCGGTAGGGAATCTTGGGCGCATGGAGCGCGACATCCAC
Source organism: Bryobacteraceae bacterium (assembly GCA_035634155.1). Lineage (GTDB taxonomy): Bacteria > Acidobacteriota > Terriglobia > Bryobacterales > Bryobacteraceae > DASQDN01. Next base: position 1,732 of record DASQDN010000131.1, read on the forward strand.
GTTATAGCGGCGCTTCATGCGGCTGACTATGACTTCGATGTGCTGCTGGCCCGTTCCTGCAAGCAGGAATTCGTGGGTTTGGGGATCGCGATAGAAGCGAAGCGTCAGATCCTCTTCGAGGATCTTGTGGACGGCGTTGCCCATGCGATCTTCGTCATTTCGAGACTTGGCCGAGATTGCGTAGGCGATGGACGGCTCGGGCACCTTGATGGGGTCGTAGACCACGGGCGAAGTTTTAGGCGCGAGCGTGTCACCGGTCAGGGTATCCCGCAGTTTCGCCACGGCGCCTATGTCGCCGGCGTGCAATTCGGGAACCGCCACAAGCTGCTTACCCATAGGGACGCCGATGTGGGCCAGGCGCTCATCCGTGCTGGTCCTCATATTCAGGAGGTGGTCATCATTCTTGATGACGCCGGAGTACACCTTGAAGTAGCTAACGCGGCCGGCGAATGGATCGGCCATAGTTTTAAAGACGAAGGCGGACTGTGGTTCGCCGTCGGCGATGGTGCGATCGACGCGCTGATCGCCCGCGGTGGCGTGCACAGGATCGTGCTGGACGGCGGACGGGAAGTACTCCACCAGGAAGTTCAGCAGCAGGTCAGAGCCGATATTGAGGTTGGCTGAACCGCAGAGAATCGGGAACATCTTGTCCTTCGCGGTGGCTTCTCGCAGCGATTCGATCATGTGTTCTTCGGATAAGGTGCCCTTCTCGAAGAACTCCTCCATCAACTCGTCTTTGCCTTCGGCGATGACTTCCACCAGGGCGTCGTGAGCCGCTTTGGCAGCCTCTGCCATGTCGGCCGGGATCGGACATGGCTTGCCCTTTCCATCGCCATTGGGCGCGTATTCATACGCCTTCATAGCGAGTAGATCGACGACTCCTTTGAAGTTCTTTTCGCTGCCGATCGGAAGCTGGATGGGCACACAGGCACGACCGAAGAACTCCTGGATCGCAGCAACCGACCGCTGGAAATCCGCTCGTTCACGATCCATCTTGTTGATGTAGAAGGCGTGCGGGAGGTGGAACTCTTCGGCGAAACTGTAGACCTTTTCGGTCTGCACTTCGACGCCGGCTACGCCGTCCACCACGATGAGCACTGCGTCGGCAGCGACGAGTGAAGCTCGGGTTTCCTGAATGAAGATATTAAAACCGGGGGTGTCGAGGAGATTGATCTTGGTCTTGTTCCACTCGGCGACAGCAACGGCCGTCGAGATGGTGAACTTGCGCTGGACTTCTTCGTCATCGAAGTCGGTAACCGTGTTCCCCTCATCCGGCCGGGTCAGACGGTTGACGGCTCCAGCTGTATAGAGAAGGGCAGACGTGAGCATTGTTTTTCCGCAATGCCCGTGGCCCACGACACCGACATTGCGTATATCCTTTCCTTCGTAGACTTTCAAGGGATGTTGCCTCCTTTACCCGGCATCATATATATCACAGGCAGCCAGTTGGAGCGCTCAGCAACGATTGCTATGAAAGCGTATTCTGAAAAGATATCCGGCGGCTGTTTCAGCGGACGGCTGAAGGTTCCATTTGGTAATAGCGCCCGCCGGCGTACCCGATGATCGTTGTATAGTTGGCGATCTCGGCCGGGGTGGGCCGCGGTTCGATTTTTGCCAGGTTGCGGATGCTGACGGAGCGATCGTTTCCCACCACGGACGCAATGAAAGTGGAAGCCCACGCCCATTCCCCGAACGGGTCGTTCGTGATGAGGAGCGACGAGTTGGGACGGAACCATTCGGGGTGTGCGCGGAACTGCGACGCTGCCGATTCAATGTGGCGCAACTCGGACCAATGGTCCGGGAATTGGCGTTCGGTTTCGTCCTGCCATTGCCACAGGACCGCCAGGAGGCCCGCAAACAGGATGGCTTGTGACGCTAGGATCCCAATCGGCTCGCGCGAGCGGACGAGGAACTCGCGCACGCGGACGAGTCCGACCGCCAGGAAGATCGCGTATCCGAGCACGGGGATGTAATACGAGGAAAGCCCGCGCGGTGTGACGAAGGCCATGGGTGCTGAACCGACTGCAACGAGGAACCACGCAAAAATCAGCGTCCGGCTGCGCGCTGCAGCCGCGATGAGGGCCATTGTCACGAGCAATATTGCGGCAAACTCCGTCGTCCAAAGGTTCGCGTGTGCCGTCAACTCGTCCAGGTAATGAGCGGTTGATTCGAGGTAGCGGGCAATAGTAAAGACTGGAGTGTAATCGGGGTGTCCGAGCAGGTTATTAGGTCCGCTGAATCGAGACCACAAAAAGAGGATAGCGACGATGCCGGTGACAAGCACTCCTCGGCCCTCGCGCCAGATCCAGGAGATAGAACGTGGCCGCGTGTACAGCAGCTCATAAACCAGGAGCATGGCGGGCAAAGAGGCGGCAGCTTCTTTGGAGTTTACGGCGCATGCAAAGAGGAGGGCCAGCGCAGCGCACTCTAAGGGGCTAAGGAGACGGCCGGCAGTTCGAGCGCGAAGGCTTAGCGCCAGGGCCGAGCCGTAGAAGAAAAAGGAGAAGACATCGTAACAACTGCCCGATCCGAAATACATGGGGAAGTAACTGCCGTGCACACAGTGAAGGAGGACGGCTGTTAACGCGATTTCGCGTGATCCGGAAAGGCGGCGGGCTGCGAGATACGCCACCGGCAGATTGAGCCAGAGCAGTATGTAACAGATGATGCGAAAGGGCAGCGGATCATAGCCCCAGACGTGGAGAGTGGTTCTGTAAAATAACGCGCCGAATGGACGCAGTACGGAGGTGGGGAAGAAGAAGTTTGCCTTCCACACATCGCCGAACGGTTCGCGCCAGGCGAAATAGAGATTCATCAAGTCGTCCTGACTGAACCCGGTTGCCAAGCTCACCGAAGTGAATCGCCAGTAGTAAATCGCAAGGAGAACGGTCGCCAGAGCCGCCGCGGCAGCACTCAGCTTGGAACGAGACATCGGGACGAATCGCTATCGTAGCATCCGTGCGGTCCTGGTTCTAAGCGCCGCGCGCGCCATGGTAGCCTCACTTCTGGTGCTCGCTGATATCACCGATTTGGAAGCACATCGGACCGCATTGACGGGCCACTGTTATCGAATGCTCGGTTCGCCTGCCGACGCCGACGATGCTGTGCAGGACACGATGCTCCGCGCCTGGCGCAGCCTGGACAAATTCGATGGACGAGCCTCGGTGCGTACCTGGTTGTACCGGATCGCCACCAACGTCTGCCTCGATTTTCTGGCGGATCGGAAGCGGCGCTTCCGACCTATGGAAACGGCATCCGTCGGAACCGTGCACGACGTACTGGTGCGGCAGCCGCGGACACATTGGCTGGAGCCTGTGCCTGACCTGGCGGCTATTCCCTCCGACAGCGACCCGGCGCAGGCGATGGTGCTCCGGCAGAGTATCCGGCTTGCATTTGTGGCGGCACTGCAGTACCTGCCGCCTAAGCAACGCGCAGTGTTGCTCCTGGTAGACGTGCTTGGTTGGTCACCGGCGGAAGTTGCCGAAAGCCTCGACACGTCATTGGCGGGAGTAACCAGCGCGCTGCAGCGAGCTCGCGCGACTATCGCAAGCAGGAACCTCGCTGAGCCGGCGCCTGTGGCCGAGTCGCAACGGGAACTCCTCGACAGGTATGTGGACGCTTTCCACCGCTACGATGTGGATATGCTTACATCGCTGCTGCACGAGGAAGCGACGTTCTCTATGCCTCCGTATGCGTTGTGGCTACAGGGCCGTGAGCCGGTCAAGGAGTGGCTGCTAGGGCGTGGGTCGGCCTGCCGCGGGTCACGCCTGTTGCCGGTGATCGCAAACGGGGCTCCGGCTTTCGGGCAATACCGCGTGCAGCAGGACGGCGGCTATAAGCCGTTTGCCTTGATCGTGCTCGAAGTGACGGACGGTGC
>DASQDN010000132.1:0-19572 GCA_035634155.1 Bryobacteraceae bacterium
GTGTACGACTTTCAGCCGGCCAAAGTGCCGGTGCTTCATGGCAAGGAATATTGGCTGAGCGCTCAGGACAAAACCGGCGGCGAGTTCCTGGACACATTCATGTCCGACCCGGCGCTGTGCCGGTTATACCTCGGCCTGTCCAAGCTGGATGCCGAGACAGCGGATCAACTGCGCAAGGCAATGCCGGCGGCCAAGATCAAGGCCTTTGCCCACGTGCTCGATTTCTACGGCGGCATGTTCCAGATCCGCAATGGTGTAGCCGTGGTGCCGGGCGGCGAAAAGGCTTGGCCGGCCTGGACCGAACTGGCAGCGGGCAAGTCTCCCAAGGAAGGTGTGGCGTTCATTGAGCGGCTCATCACCCGTGATGACGGCTGGGCCGCCGCTTATTACGATGCGCTGGCGCGGATCAGCGGGCCCACGCGCGACTATCTGCTCGACCCCAAGCGCGTGCAGCGATTCTATTCGGCGATGCGGGGGCGCGTGACCAGCCCAGGCCCGGCGCGTCCTGTCTTCCGAGCGAGTAGTGACCTTATGCTGCTGGCGCAGCGTCTTCGCATGGATGCCGCCGGTAAGCCGCACATTCCCGGCTCGGTTGAAGTGTGGAAGACGTTGTTCGTCAATCATCCGCATGGCAAGTACGACGGCAAGCTGACCAAGGCCGCCACCGGCTGGAAGGAAGCGGACGATGTGCTGGAGGCCCTCTTCGCCCTCTGCCGCAAAGCGGTGGAAAATGAGCCGCTGAAAATCTTCCTGACATTGACGGACATGAACCGTTTTCGCTCCAGGCCGTTGGAAGCCGCCACGGTGGACCGCCTCGCGCGCGAGTACCGCGATTACGGTTCCCAGTACGGGCTGTTCGTGGAAGCTCCGGCCTTATCCGACAAGACGATCCTCCAGTACCTGGACACAGCCAAGAGCGTCACAAGTATTGGCGACGAACTGTTGCGGGCGGATGCCGCTGGAACCATGCAGGCATTGTCGGGATTGTGGCAGATCTTCCTTCGCCAGGGTTCGCTGCCTGCGAGCGACGCCGACGCGACTCTGAGTACAATTCTTTCGGGCTTCACGACCAAGGTTCGCAATCCACGGGAGTTGTTCGACGCCGGTCGTACGGGTGTGAAGACGCTGCTTGCCGCCACCGCCACTCCTAAGGACGCATCGGCGCAGGATCGAATGGTGGATTTGCTGGCCGGGGCTGCCGCGCCTCCTGATGCCGACTCGCATCGCCAGGTGGTACAGGACATGATCCGTATCATCGAAGCACAGCGGCTCATCAACCTGGACACGATCTTCCAGATCGCGGACAACCTGGAGAGTTTAACGAAAGGTGAGAAGCTGAATGTGCCCCTGGTGGCAAAGCTCGCTGCGCGAATCAACGAGATTCAATTACCGCGTGACTCGATGAGCTCGGCCGAGAAGAATTCGATGGCCTTCGGCTATTGGACGGAACGTCACGTTGAGCGGCAGCGCAAGACGAACCTCCGTGTCGCGGTGGAAAAGGCAGCGGCTGCAAACAACGCCGAGAAGCTGCATGAGCTACGCGGTCTGCTCACACCGCTGCTTCGCGATACGCTGGTGGGCTTCAACTATATTCATTACGCTCCCCCCGGCGCCCAGATCCTGCTGACGAATCCGCTGTTCGTCCGTACACACGACTTCATCGGACTGCAAGGTGCTCAGCAGACGTGGCGCACGGCCGAGGTATTCGGCTCCGGTTGGCCGTCCAGCGCCGGTGGACGCCTCGTCGGCTCGCTCAACGGCCTGCCCTATGCTCTTGCCGAGGCCGAACAGGACTTCCTGATCCCGACGCGCGAGCAGGCGCTCATTTGGGGCGACCTTGTGCCACAGATGATTCTCTCGGCTAAAGTTTCGCGCTGGTGGAATGTCAAGCCGGCGCAAACGCATTGGGTGGGTTTGCACATGACTCAGGCCGAGGAGTTGCTGGCCGAAGCGGCTTTGAACCCGCAGCGCAGGACCGAGTTGCTGGAACTGCTCGACCGGCACGCTCCGCCGGCGCGCGTCCGTAAAGTGGCCGATCTGCTGGAAGAAGGCCGCATCCCTGACGCGTTGGAGCAGGTGACTCCGTCTGAGATGTTTTCCCTGGCTGCGGCATGGTGGGCGATTCACAAGGACGATAACGGCATCCTTTCCCGTCAAGTGCGGCAACTGGCGACCGATCATCCCAATGAGGTGACGGCTTCCGCTATCTCTCGCGCGTTCGGCACTCCGAAGCCGACCTTGACCGGTTCGTACCAGCCTGAACTGCTCCATCTGCGCACCTTCCCGACGCTGATGGGGTATTCGAGCCGGATCATGGCCGAGAGCTGGGAGTCGAATTTGTTGTATTATGCTGCACTGGCGGATGAGTTGCACATGCAGCCGTCGCAGCTGAATGTCGCGGTTCCCGAGTGGACGCAGCAGACCGTGGAGAAGATCTTCGCGACACACCTGGAAGATTGGCCGGCGCTGCTGCGATCGCTCCGTATGGTGGGTGAGGATGTGCGCTCCAAGGCGAGGAAGCAGTTCGCCCTCGAGCAGAAGGCTGCATTGCAGTAGGGTAAACGGAGGATGCGGGTGAGGAGATTGGTCGCTGTTCTTGGGATCACCGGCCTTGCGGCTGCAGCGTTGTTGTACGCGCAGGACAGGCCGATATTCCGTGTCAAGGTGGACATGGTGGTGCTCGGCTTCACAGTCACGGACTCGAAAGGCCGTTACGTGACGGGATTAAAGCCGAAGGACTTCCGGATCACGGAAGACGGCATTGTGCAGAAGCTTTCCACCTTCGCCGAGGGCAATAAGCCCCCGGTGCAGGTGATGGAAGATGGGTCGACACAGCCGATCGTCACTGCGGGCAACGCGGGCTCGGGTCCGGTGGCGGATCGCTCGGACGCGTTTGTGGGAACCAACGTGTTTGTCCTGTTCGACACCAGCAATTACATGTACCGCGGCTTTGTGTACGCCTCGGATGCCATCGCCGATTTCGTGCGCGGCCTCGACCGAGCCGATTCGGTCGCGGTGTATACCTATAGCCGCAACTTGACGCGAGCGGCGATCCTGAGCCGCGACCGCAACGATGCCATCAGCGGACTACGCAAGGCCGTGGCGGGAGACGATTCGGCGCTTTACAGCTCCTTGCTGCTGACCCTGCGAGACGCGGCGAAGGTACCGGGCCGGAAAGTGGTGATCGTGTTTTCCAATGGTCCCGACAACGCCAGCAAGATCGCACCCGACAACGTTCGCGCCGTAGCCGAAGATGAAGGTATCCCAATCTACGTGATCTCCACTAACGAGGTGAATAAGGATGCCATCTCTAGCGGCGTCTTCCGCCGGATTTCGACACGGACAGGCGGCAAGGCTTACTTTGCCAAGACGTGGCAGAAGCAGGTGGAGGCGTTCGAGGATATTCGTGAAGATCTGGTGAACTCGTACAGCATCACCTATTACCCTCAGCCTAATCCGAATGAGGGTTTCCGCAAGATCACGGTGGAGATTCCGGGAGATACCGGCAAGAAGTACCGCGTGCGAGCTCGTCCGGGATACCGTCCTCGCGGCGGATTCTAAAGAATTGAAAAGGGGGACGGTTGATCCGTATCCCCCTTAACATGTCTAAGGTATAATCGTAGAACTTTTTGTATAGAACGTTTCCGTTCCAGCGTATACTATCCAGTATGCGGCTGTTTCTCCTTACGACCCTAACCTTAACCCTGAGCATTGCTTCCAGTGCTGCGACGCTCTTCGATAACGGCGGGTATTCGGGCCAGCAGTCTCTTCGTTTGAACAGCGGTCGCTGGACCATGTACGACGATTTCACCCTCGACTCCACTTCAACGGTCACTGGCGTGGAATGGGGGCAGCACGACAACAACGGGGACTACATCAGCACCGTCCTGGAAATTTATGCAGGGTCCTTGGATTCGAATGCCCTCGTCTTCTCCGTTACGCTGGCAGCAAACCGCACCTTGAACGGCAACCCTGCGTTGTTGGGTGGAACTTTCAAGGGATATGACTACTCGCTGGGCGGTTTAAACCTGGTATTGGGACCGGGAAGCTATTTCCTGAGCCTCCATAACAACGGATCCCTTCAATCGGCGTGGGATGAAACCGATGGGAATTCCTCCACGATTGGCGGCCGGTATCAGAGAAGAATCGGGGCGGAAGCCGCTGCCTTCTACGCGCAGGAAGATTCGGTATTCCGTATTATCGGCGAGACCGAGAGTGTTCCGGAGCCGAGCTCGCTGGCGTTGATGGCCATCGGCGGTGTTGCCGTGTTTGGCCGCCGGTGGATGAAGCGCGGCTAGCGCGTCGGCCTGGATTCATTGCCGCGGCGCAGGTGGCTGCGCCCGCTTTCCTTCCTTCGCGGTGGTTTTCTCCATTGCAGCTTTCAAACGTCGACCGATAATCGCGGCGTCCTTTTCCCGCTGCTGCTGTCGAAGCAAGATCGCATACGTCGTGAGCACACCCGCGATCTCCTCGTCCGGAACTCGGGCGTCCGTGGCGATTCGGACTGTACGCTCGTAAAGGTCGAGCGCTTCCTCGATTTTCTTCTCGCCCACCAGCACCCGGCCGCTTCGGTGTAGTGTTTGGAGCATTGCCTTGACGCGAATGGCTTGTGCCCGCTGCGTCACCGGCGCGGCTTCTTCGTACCGCTTCTGCTCCATGTAGAACTCAGTCATCTTATCCAGGGTGAGAGAAAGCATTGGGTGCTCAGGCCCGCCGACCCTCTCCCAGATCGAAAGCAGCCGCTTGTACATCACCTCAGCCTCGTCGTACTTCTTGGCGCCGAACAAGACATAAGCGAGCGAATCGATGGTAGAGATCAACTCCGCGTCTTCCGGACCCAGCGCCGCTTCGCGCAGGCGCAAAGCCCACGTGTAAAGCTCTTCCGCGCGCGCATAGTCGTTCCGGTCGCGGCAGATGGCGGCCAACGGATCGAGTGCGGTCAGAACGTTGAGCCCGCTATCCGGGAGCATTCCCCACACCGTCAGAGCCATTTGAAAGTAGGCGACAGCCAGCCCGTCCTCGCCCATCTCGTGGTAAACGGCGCCTGCTAGAGTTGTGTCGCGCGCCAAGGCCTCGCTGGCGGGCGACCGACCGCGAATGGCGATCGCCTTCTTCAATGTCTCGATCGCCTCCTGCCGCAGGTCCTGCGAGCGCTGGACTACAGCAATTTCGGAAAGCACAGCAGCCGTCTCAGGATTCGTCTCGCCGTGCGCTTCCTTAACGATCACGAGTATGCGCTCCAGAACCTGTTGCGCTCCGGCGGCATCGCCGTTGGTCCGCAACGCCGCGGCAAAGGCGCGCAGGATGGGCAAGATATCACCCGCCGGGGTTCCGGCCGCCTCAGCCTTGATGAGCGCATCCAGATACCGCTCTGCTGCTTCAGGATACTTACCGGCTGAGAACGCGGCCTTCCCGGCGTTCATCTCCGGGCCCCAGGGCGCGACGGCTGTCTGGCCGTATGCCTCGCAAGACAGGCCGATCAGCAGCATCACTGTGGAGGTTTTCATAGCTTTTCCCGTGATGCCTTGGACACCGCGCCGTAGCGACCGGTTCCATCTTTACCGCGGCAGTTTCGGCAGCCTGGGCGGTCGCGGCCCGTGGCGGACGGCTCCTCGCGCGGGCACGTAGGTGAGTTCGCGCCCTTCGCGCGCGCAGCGAAGCATCAGGCCACCGCGACTCATATCGCCGCGGCCTACGAAGTCTCCCGGAAATACCAGTCGATCGCCAAAGCAGTCCAGCAGCGGCGCGATGTACTTAGCCGTAGCAATGCTGCCAAGAAGGATGAACTGGCAATCCGGCCCTGTGGCCTCGTGAAGACGGCGCGCGTCGCGCTCCAGAGGCTCACGATAGCGGGGCTCGTCGGCGTGAATGTCGATGGCGGCGAGGGCCAGCAATTGCGATTCGGTGATCTGCGTATCGGAAGGGAGCAGGCCCGCGCCCGGCGTAATCACGACGGCGGGCGGCAGTCCTGGCGGTGCGGCGCCGAACGCATCAACGTAGGCCATCTTGCCGCGAAAATACAAGCCGCTGATGAAGGAGTAGATCTCGCCGAGCGGCGCTCCCACAGTCTGCAGCGCCGCCGCGAGCGGGAAGCGAGCATGCGGGTTCAGCAACATCCTCGCGCGAGGTCCGCTTGTATTCGCGGGCGACAGAAGGAAAACACGGGCTCCGGTTGCCAAGTGCCATTGTCACCTGAAATCATGGGAAAGCCATGCGATCTGCGGTAGCGTTCTTCCTGGTTGGCCTGTCGCTCTCTTTTGCGGCCGACAACGTGCTTTCTCCAGAGGAGAAGAAGGACGGCTGGAAACTTCTCTTCGACGGCAAGACGATGAAGGGTTGGCAAGACCCGGCGAAGAAAAGCGTGCCCGGCTCGGCGTGGAAGGTGGAGAACGGCGCCCTCGCGACGGCGAAGAAGCCGAACCTCGAAGAAGACCTCATCACCGAGCAGAGTTTCGGCGACTTTGAGCTCAAGTTCGACTGGCGCGTGGCTCCTGGCGGCAACACGGGGCTGAAGTACCGCATCCAGAAGGAAGTGTTCGTGGCCGACGCGAAGAAACAGACCGGCCCCGGCGGATTCGAAGGGATCATCGGCCGCGAACTCGCATCGTCCGCATCCGATCGCAAGCAGATGGCGCATGACTCCAAGGGGTTCGTGTATACCGTCGCCTTCGAGTTCCAGTTGATTGACGACGAGCGTCATCCCGACGCGTTGCGGGGACCGTCCCGGCAGACCGGCGCGCTGTATTCCATGATTCCCGCCAAGGCGAAAGCCGCGCATCCGGCTGGGGAATGGAACTCGTCGTTGCTGCGCGTCAAGGGGCAGGACTTCGAGCATTGGGTGAACGGCACAAAGGTGCTGGAGGGATCGTTGAAAGATCCGGTTGTGGCTGAAGGCGCGGCAAAGCGCTGGGGCCAGTACGCGCCGACTGTGCGCGACATGCTCACCAATCCGAGGCCGAGCGGCCCGTTTGCGCTGCAGCACCACGGCGACGATGTTTGGTTCCGCAACATCAAGGTCCGTACCCTTAAATAGACATGGCCGCCGCACGCAAGGCGCTCCGCATTTCCCAGGTGGGACTGCGCGGCGTTGTCGGCCGTGGACTGACGGCCGCCCACGTCATTGACTTTGCCTCCGCATTTGGCACCTTTGTCGAACCCGGGCGCCCTGTTCTTATCGGCCGCGATCCGCGAGCGAGCGGCGCCATGCTGCGAGAAGGGGTCGTGGCCGGGTTGATGGCGTGCGGACACGATGTTGTGGATTTAGGCATCGCCTCCTCCCCAGTGATCCAGCACGCTATCCGGCGCTACGACGCGGCGGGCGGAATCTCCATCAGCGCGAGCCACAACACGGCCGAATGGAACGCGCTGCGCTTCTTCGGACCCAAAGGAACGTACCTGTCCACGGCCGAAGCCAACGAACTGCTCGACATCTATCATCTGCGGAAGTTCGCGCTGAAGGAATGGGACGCGGTGGGCACGCTGCGAGCCGATGACGCCGCCATCGATCCGTACCTGGACGCTCTCGCTGCCGTGTTCGACCTGCCGTCGTTGCGACAACTGCAGGTGGTGGTCGATTGCTGTAACGGCACCTCGTCCCTGATCCTCAAGCGGATGAATGAGCGCTTCGGCTTCGATTTCATCCTGATCAATGAACGTCCGGACGGCCGGAACTTCGCCCACAATCCGGCGATCTCGTCCGATACCATTGCGCAGCAACTGGCGCCTTTGATGAAGCCGCTCGGCGCCGATGTGGGCTTTCAGTTCGACGTCGATTCCGACCGCGTCGGCATCGCTACTCGCAGCGGGCACGCCGTATCGGAAGAGATGGTGTTCCCGCTCATTGCCGACCACATGCTTCCTCGATCTGCGGGCAAGCTTGTGATTACCAATCTTTCGAGCACGGCGCTCCTGGAACACGTCGTCCAACCGCATGGCGGACGTGTTTTGCGAGTGCCCGTCGGCAGACAAGCAACCATCGACGCCCTGGCGCATTACCGCAGCGATCAGGTGGCGCTCGCCGGAGAAGGCACCGGCGCCGTGATGATGTCGCAGTTCGAATTCATCTACGACGGCATTGCCTCCATGCTCGCGATTCTCTCCATGCTGGTGGAGCGCGGGCGGCCGCTTGATGAGATCCTGGCCCACTATCCGCGCTTCTACATGAAGAAAGCCGAAGCGCCATTGACCTCGCCCCGCATTCCCGAACTGCTTACCGCGCTCCAACAGGAGTACTCCGATGGAGTCGCCAACGTGCAGGATGGCCTTCGCGTCGATTGGCCCGATCACTGGTTCCACGTGCGAGTCAGCCAGACCGAGCCGATCCTGCGTATCATCTGCGAGCAGCGCGACCACCCGCCCACGAACGTTTTCGACAACCTGATGGAACGCGTACGGGAGATGGTCTGACATGGCTCGACAGCATCTGCTCAAGATCGGCGTGTCCGGGATCCGCGGTGTTGTGGGCGAGTTCCTCACTCCCGGCCTTGCGTGCGCCTTCGGCCAGGCATTCGGGACCTATGTCGGGCGTGGCGTGGTGTTGGTCGGGCGAGACACGCGGCGGACCGGACCCATGCTGCAGCACGCGGTCCAGTGCGGACTCCTCGCAGCGGGATGCGAAGTGGTCGACCTGGGCGTGCTGCCCACGCCCAGCATCCAGATGTACACCGCCGCTACGCGCGCCCGCGGCGGTATCGCGCTGACCGCGTCGCACAATCCTTCCGAGTACAACGCGCTGAAGTTGTTTAACGGCCAGGGGCTTTTCTTCAATCACTACGAGCGCGGCGAACTGATCGACCTGTATCACCAGAGTGAGTTTTACGAAGCTCGCAACGAGGAAATTCGAGGGGTGCGCCGCGACTACGAGTCGGCGCAGAAACTGCATGTCCGGCGCGTGCTCCGATATGTGGACACGGGTTTGGTAAGGGCGCGTAAATTCCGGGTTGCGCTTGACTCGGTGAACGGAGCGGGTTCGATCATGAGCCCGGGATTCTTATCCGAGTCTCTCGGCTGCGACGTAGCGGCCATCAATGTCGACCCCACGCAGCCGTTTCCTCGCGAGGCTGAACCCAAGCCCGAAACTCTCGGCGATATCGCCGCGCTGGTTCGGGAGCGCGGGTGCGACGCTGGATTCGCCCAGGACCCGGATGGCGATCGCCTGGCTGTGATCGATGAAAACGGCCGCGTGCTCGACAATGACGACGTACTGGCGCTGGCCGTGGAAGCCGTGCTGGAAAAGGTGCCTGGCGACGTCGTGGTGAACCTGACCACGTCCTCCTGCGTCGACGACATCGCCGAGCGCTTTGGCCGCAAGGTGCACCGCACACCTGTCGGCGAGGCCAATGTCGTGGACAAGATCCAAGCCGTGAATGCGGCGATTGGAGGCGAAGGGTCGAGCGGCGGCATCATCTTCCCGGCGGTACATCTGTGCCGTGACAGCTATAGCGGAATGGCGCTGTTCCTGCATCGCATGGCCTCCACCGGGCTTACGATGTCGGAGCTTGCAGGCCGATTGCCGCGATACTACCGTGGGAGCGGCAAAGTCGCCTACGAGCATGGCCGCCTGGGCGCGCTGATGCTGAATCTGGAGGCGAGCTTCAGTGACGCTCGCATGGATCGAAGCGATGGCTTGAAGCTGATTTGGCCTGATCGCTGGATTCACGTGCGCGCTTCCAACACCGAGCCGCTGCTGCGATTCTCAGCGGAAGCCAAGTCAGAAGAAGCGATGGAAGGCCTTTACCGCGAAGTGGAAAGCCGTTTGAAGTAGTTGCCCTACTTGGCAGGCTGGGACGCTGGAGTCTCGTTGGGAAGCATCAACTGCGTCTCACCCGGCTGGATCAGCTTCAATCGCTCACGAATTTTCAGCTTCTGCGCGGAAGGCTTCTTCGCCAAAGCGTCCACCGTGACAGCTAACCGCTCATTTTCGGCGGCCAGCGTCGCGTTCTCTTCCTGTAACGCGCTGATCTGGCGCCGCTTCTCCATCAGAGCCGCAATACCGTGCGGGCCTTGGAAGGTGACAAACGCGTACGTGGCCACCAACGTGAAGCAGACAAGCAGGGCGGTCCTTTGGATCAGAGGGTGCATCTTTGAAGCAAACCGAAAGAAGTACTACATTTGTTTATAATCCCGTTTCAGTAAAGAATCCATAGTCGGGGGCAAGAAAGTTGTGGTATGACCGAAAAAATCGTGGTCTTGAGCACCTGCGGCTCGCAAGAAGAGGCAATGGCAGTGGCGCGAGCCCTGGTTGAGTCCAAGGTGGCGGCCTGCGTCAATGTGATTCCCGGTGTGCGTAGCGTGTATCGCTGGAAAGGAGCAATCGAGGAAGAGTCCGAATGGATGCTGGTCATCAAGTCGAGCCGCCTCCTGTTTGACCGCCTTCAAGCCGAGCTCCGCAACGTCCACAAGTACGACCTGCCGGAGGTGCTGGCAATACCGGTCGTGGATGGCAGCACCGAGTACCTCGGTTGGCTGGACCGCGAGCTGCTGCGAAGTGATACCCTGCTGTAGGAATCATGCTGCGGCGACACTTTCTTGCGACTCTCACGGCGGCTCCGTTGATCACGGCGGCCTCGCCCCGGCTCGATCGCAGCCGCATCTCGTTCATTTCCGACGAGGGCTTGGATACGCCGGCCGAGGCGATCGACTTCGCCAAGAAGTACGGGTTGCAATGGATGGAGCTGCGCGATGTTCCCGGCCGGCGCGGTCACTACATGCGGCAGTCCGACGATGTGCTGAAGGAAACCGCTCAGCAGCTTCGCGACAACGGCATCCGTGTTTCCTTCCTGAACACCCCGATGTTCAAAGCCACGCTGCCCGGCTCCGAACCGGTGCTGCGCAATCCGGAAACTCCCGAACAGCGGGAGAAGCGCATCGCCCGAGGGCAGGCCGAGTTCGATCGCCGCAAGCAGGACTTCGAGCAGGCCTTCCGGGCCGCGCACCTGCTCGGCGTGGACAAGATTCGTTGCTTCACCTTTCTGCGTACGGCCGAGCCGGAGAAGACATACCAGCAGATCGCCGACATCATTGGAGAAATGGCCGAACTGGCTGCCAAGGCGGGGATCAAGATCCTGATGGAGAATGAGCAGCCCTGCAACGTCGTCACGTGTGCGGAGATCGGGGCCTTCATGAAGCTGCTGCCGCGGAAGAATGTCGGCGTCAATTGGGACCCCCTGAACGGCATGTCGCGCAAGGAGGTCCAGTTCCCGGACGGCTACAACCTCCTGCCGAAGGAGCGTGTCTGGAACGTTCAACTTAAGGGACACACACTGCTTGATCCGGCGCAGAAGCTACCGTGGGGCGAAATCTTCAAGGCGCTGGCGCGCGACGGCTATCAGGGACAAGCGGGATTGGAGACCCACTACTTCGATGGCACCAATCGTGAGAAGTCCCATGCAAGTATGGCGGAAATCCTCCGCCACCTGGAGGCTTGATTGAGCCGCCAGAATCTGATCGCCGGCGCCATTGCCGTGGTGATCGTGGTCGCCGCCGTCGCAAGCATTCTCTACTCCACTAAAGACAACAAAGTGCAGCTTACCGGCGAGCTTCTGCGCGTGCGAACGCATGTGGTGGACCCGGAGAATACCGTTCTGGTCGCCGACATCCGGGTGGCCAATCCGTCCACGCAGCAGTTCGTCGTGCAGGACGTGGAAGTGTTCGTCGACGATTTGAAAGGTGACGTTTTCTCCGAGAGCGACGCCCAGCAGCTTTTCAACTACTATCCCGTGTTGGGGAAGAAGTACAATCCGAACCTGATGGTGCGTCAGAAGATCAATTCGGGTCAAAGCATCGACCGCATGGTGACGGTCCGCTTGGGCGCGAAAGACGAGAAGATCCAGCAGCGAAAGGCGCTCCGCATCGTGATTACCGATGTGGACGGCGCCAAGACCGAGATTCTGGAAACTAAGAAATCATAGCCGAACAAGGCTGGGGTCCAGCGAAGCGATGTTCGGGCGGCCGCAAGCGGCCATTGCCATCTCGATCTCGCGATGCAGGATGTCGACGCAGCGCCGCACTCCCTCGGCGCCTTCGAGCGCCAAGGCATATAGGTACGGGCGGCCAATCAGCACCGCTGAAGCTCCCATCGCGACCGCTTTGATCACGTCGGTGCCGCGTCGTACGCCGCCGTCGAGCAGCACGGGAACCCGGCCCTCCACCGCCTCCACGATCTCGGGTAAAGCTTCGATCGAGGTCATCACGGTGTCCATCACGCGTCCGCCGTGATTGGAGACAACAAACCCGTCGGCTCCGGCCTGAAAACCTCGCACCGCGTCTTCGGCGGTCAGGATTCCTTTCAACACCACAGGCATTCCGGCGACAGAACGAAGCCATTCGCAGAAGTCCCAATCGAGCTTGGGGTCCAGATTGGGGCTATAGATCGATCGCCCTTCAGCCCGCGGGTTCCCGGCCACGGCCGCCGGGTTCAGCCCC
The DNA here is from genome assembly GCA_035634155.1 of Bryobacteraceae bacterium. GTDB lineage: Bacteria > Acidobacteriota > Terriglobia > Bryobacterales > Bryobacteraceae > DASQDN01. Next base: position 12,424 of record DASQDN010000132.1, read on the forward strand.
CGGAAGTTCGGCCGCTCGAGTCCTTTCGGCAGATGGAAACCCACGCGAGTATCGCGGTCGCGCTGTCCTCGCACCGGCGCATCCACAGTAAAGCAAAGGACGCGGCATCCGGCCTCACGCGCTCTGGCAACCAGATCCTTTGTGAAGGCCCGGTCCGAAGACGCGTACAACTGGAACCAGGTCGGCACGGTGGCCTCCCGCGCAATATCCTCCACCGCCGTTGTCGCCGAAGTGCTGGCGACGAAGGGAATGCCTGCGAGGTTCGCCCCTCTGATGGCTTCGATTTCTCCGTTTGGATGGACAATCTTCTGATAAGCCACCGGGGCCAGCAGCACCGGAATTTTCAAGACATCCCCGAACAGCGTCGTCGAGGTGTCTATATGAGATACATCGACAAGCATTCGAGGCCGCAACCGGATGCGCGAAAAGCCGTCGCGATTGCCGCGAAGCGTTACCTCTTCGCCGGCGCCGCCGACCAGGTATGCGAATGCCATCTCCGGCAGTTGTTCCTTCGCCAACAACTCGAAATCGTCCAGCGTGACCACCATCTCTGTGAGAGTACACTAGCCAAATGGCAACAGCCGCGAACCCCTATGCCGGGTTTCTTGGAGCAAACGAACCCTTCGCTGTCATCGGGTCCACAGTCGACCGGATCCGGGAACTGACTGCCGGTCTTTCCGCCGAACAACTCGCGGCGCCCCCCGCTCCGGGTAAGTGGTCGATCTATCAAATCCTGGGACACTTCGCCGACTGCGAGCTGATGTTTCAAACTCGGTCGCGCATGATTCTGTTCCAGGACAAGCCCACCCTCGTCGCCTTTGACCAGGACCCGTGGGTCAACGGCTGGATGCGGGAAAACGAGCCGTGGGAAGAGACCTTTGAGCGCTTGACCGTGCTGCGGCGTTCCAGCCTCCGCCTGTTCGGTAGCGTGCCCGAACACGATCTACTCCGTTACGGCATCCACACCGAACGTGGACCGGTCACAGTGGCGGACACGATCCGAACGATGGCAGGGCACGATATCAACCATTTGCAACAGATCGAACGCATTCGGGCCATCCAAGCGGGCAAATGATATAGTCAGCCTGTGAACTTGTCTGGCTTTGTAAAGCTGCTGTTCGGGGTGATTGTCCTCGCAATAGCAGTGATGATGTATCCGCCTCTCCGTTTGTCGGCGCTGGTGCTGGCGGGACGCAGTCCGGTGTGTCCGCTAGGTAACGCGGTGCATGCCGAAGAGAATCAGAAGCGGCAGATCGAGATCAAAGACGAGATCCTGAAGGCCAGCAAAATGGTCGCCAAGGATGACAAGTTCGAGCAGTGGCAGACTCCGATGGGTACTTACTGGATCGCTTCCGGTAGCCGCTACGTCTTGCCCTTCAACCTGGCCGAGCAGAAGCGCAAGATCTATGGGTCGGGACCGAACTTCGTGCGCGCAGGCGACATCGTTCTCGATTGCGGCGCCAACATCGGCGTCTTTGTGCGGGAAGCCCTGAATGCCGGAGCGAAAACGGTGGTCGCGATCGAACCCGCGCCGGAGAACATCGAAGCCCTTAAGCGAAACTTCCAGCCCGAAATTGCATCCGGCCGCGTGATCGTGTATCCGAAGGGTGTGTGGGATAAGGATGATTTCCTGACGCTTCACATCGACGATCACAACTCTGCCGCCGATAGCTTCCTGATTCAACGCAAGGAGGCGCATGAGACCGATCAGAAGTTCCCGTTGACCACCATCGACAAACTGGTGGCCGAATTAAATCTCCCGCGAGTCGATTTCATCAAGATGGATATCGAGGGCGCCGAAGTGAAGGCGCTGAACGGCGGCCGGGCGACCATCGCAAAGCATCATCCACGCATGGCGCTTTCGGCGTACCATAACGACAATCATCCGGTGGAAGTGCCGAACGCTGTCAAAGCGGCGTGGGACGGCTACACCATGGAGTGCGGTCCTTGTGCCGTGGCCAATAACAGGATTCGTCCGGATATTCTATATTTCCGCTAGCCTTCTCTGCTGTGGCCCAGTCGTGCTTCAGGCGCGATCCTATGCGGTGGATGGCTTGGTGGTTGCTATCAACGCTCCGGCCTTCACGGTGGCTCACCGCCCGATACCTAAACTCATGCAGGCAATGACCATGGACTTTCGGGCGGCGTCTGCGTCGGATTTGCAGGCGATCCGACCCGGAATGCGTGTCCGCTTTGAGTGGCGGGACAATGTCGCGCATAAGATCCGCGTAATCCGGCCTGATGAGTCGGACATGCCCGCGCCGGCGCGCCAGCCGCTGGTCGGGGAAGTAGCCCCGGAGTTCCAGCTTGTCGACCAATTGAATCGCCCGGTGACGATGACAGACCTGCGCGGCAAACTTGTCGCACTCAACTTTTTGTACACCCGTTGCCCCATGCCGGAAGTCTGCCCGCGTCTCGCGGCCGGCTTTGCCACCGTGCAGCGGCGTTTCAGCTCGGCGATGGGCCGCGACCTGGTGCTGCTTTCTCTCACCATTGATCCAGAGTGGGACACGCCGCAGGTACTGGCCGCGTATGCTAGACTCTGGCGTGCTCAGCCGGAGGGCTGGCGTTTTCTCACCGGACCTTCGCAGGAAGTGAAGAAAGCGGCCACCGGCTGGGGGCTGGTTTATTGGCCGGAAGACGGAGCGATTACGCATACGTCTCGCACGGCATTGGTCGGCCGCGACGGCAGATTGCTGGCGGTGGTCGAAGGCTCGTCTTATCGGACGGACCAGTTGCTTGAGCTGATCCGCCGCCACTTGCAGGAGGTGGCTAAATGAGATTGGTATTCAGTTTGTTGCTGTGTGCCGCGGCGTCAGGTGCGGCGCAGGCGCCGGGGACGGCTCGCGCAAAGGTTGCCGATGCGTGCGTGCCTCCTCCCGGAGGAACCGCTCCGTCTTTGCCGGCGAAGCTCCTCGAAGGGCAGGGAAGCACTCCCTTCCGCATCACCACCAAGAGTGCCGAAGCGCAAAAGTTCTTCGATCAAGGTGTCGCCCAGATGCATTCTTTCTGGGCGCGGGAAGCCGAGCGCTCCTTCCTGCAAGCGGCCGAACTGGACCCCGAAGCGCCGATGCCGCATTGGGGTATCGCCATGGTCGCGGTAGGCGATTACCGGCCGCGCTTTCAGCTTGCGGGCGAGCCGACGAATCGGCCGTTGAGTCCGCGCGTGAAGAAGGCCGTGGAAAAGGCACTCGAGCTGTCCGCCGTCCCCGGCAAAGCTACGGAGCTGGAGAAGATGTACATCGCGGCCATAGCCGCGCGCCGCGATCCGAAGGCGAAGGACCAGGACGAAGCCTTCGTCAAGGCCTTGCGCGCGCTGGTAGCCAGGTATCCGGACGAGGTGGAAGCGCGCACCTACCTGACGTTGATGATCATGCGCGGCTTCGTTCTTCCCAACAAGACACCTCGCTACGAAACGTCCATGGAAGCGGCCGCGATGTTGCGCCAGTTGCTAAAGGACGCTCCGGATCATCCTGGCGTGCACCATTACGTCATTCATGGATTCGAGGGCTCGACCTTCGCTAAAGACGCCTGGTTGAGCTGCAAGCGCTATGCCGAGTTGGTGACCAATATCCCGCATGCGCTCCACATGCCCGGCCATATCTGGGCGCAGACCGGGCGCTGGGATGATGCCGTCAAATCGTTCGACAACGCAGCCGTGAATGAGCGCAGCTACATGAAAGCCGATTCGCTGTACGGCAACTATCATCACGCGCACAACGTGCACTTCCTGGCCACTTCGTACTCCTTCCGAGGCGACTACGACAAGGCGATCGAAGCGTCACGGGAACTGATCGCGATGACCGAGAATCCACGCGAAGCCAAGGCTTTGGAGAACACTCGTACGGCGCATGCGCAAGGCTGGTTTGCTTTGATGGGCGCCATGGTGCAGTTCCGCAAGTGGGGCCAGATCCTTGCTGGAGAGTTGCCGAAGCCCGACAAGCCGCGGCTGCTCGCCTGGTACCACTGGGCGCGCGGTGTGGCGCTGGCCAACAAAGAGAACGCCTCGGCAGCGATGACCGAAGCGGCGCTGATGAAGTCGGCCATTGAGGCGCATCGCCGCGCAAATGATGGCAAGGTGCTGCCGCCGGTTCAAGTGGCAGCGAAGGAACTGGAAGGCCACATCAACATCGCGCGTAAGAAGGTCGACAAAGGTCTAAAGCAGATCGCTAAAGCGTCCGCGGCGGAACGCAAGCTCGTTTATAACGAGCCGCCGTCTTACCCGCGTCCTGCTTCCGAGGGGCTCGGACACTGGGCATTGCGGCACGGCCGAACAGGTGTCGCCGAGCAGGCCTTCAAGGAAGCGCTGGCGCAGTATCCGGCCGATCATCACGCCGAATCCGCACTCCGGGCTCTCGGCGCGAAGCCCACGGCCGCGGGCCTGTGACCGAAGTTTGCGTGTTAGGCGGAGGTCCGGCGGGATCCTCGGCGGCTCTGGCCGCTTTGCGATGCGGAGCGCGCGTCGCAATCGTGGAACGATCGCGCTTCCCACGCCACAAAGTATGCGGCGAGTTCCTTTCCCCCGGCATTGAGCCTGCGCTCGGGCAACTTGGGTTGTGGGCGAGCTTCGCTGCTTTGAAGCCCGCGCGCATTCATCGCATGGCTATCCATGTTGGGGGCGCGCAGAAAACGGCGCCACTACCTGAGCCTGCCTTTGGCCTGAGCCGTCACGCGTTCGATCATCTTCTGTGGACCTCTGCTATGGCCGCGGGAGCCGTCGCAGCCTCGGAGGGCGCCGCCAACATCGTCACTACCGGCCGGTCCTCCCCATCGGTTCGCGGCGGCCGCCTCTTCGGCTTCAAGGCGCACTTCCGAGGACCGACAGACGATGCAGTGGAACTCTACTTCTCCCGCAACACGTACGTCGGAGTCAACTGCGTTGAAGCGTACTTGACCAACGTTTGCGGCCTCGCCCCCGAAGAGGAGTTAAAGGCGGTGAACTTCGAGATGGATGCATTCATCCGGCGTGACCCCGCATTGCGAGCCCGCCTCGCTCCGCTAACGCGCGCGTGGGACTGGATCTTCACCGGCCCGCTCGAATTTGGGCAGAGGTTCGAATCGCAGACGAACACTTACCCCGCTGGCGACGCGCTGTCGTTTGTCGACCCGTTTACCGGCTCCGGGCTGCTTTGCGCTGTTCTCACGGGCACTCTCGCAGGCGAGTGCGCCGCCGGAAACATACCGGTGCCCGAGTACCTGCGGCGATGCGCGGCGTCGATTCGCCAGCCTTACCGCTTCTCCTCCATCCTCCGCTGGATCGCCACCACCCGAGCTGCCGCTCCCTTGCTCCGGGCTGCGCCCGCCGGCCTCATCTTCCGCTGTACTCGCCCGTCCAGTATGCTGGTCCACTAGATGGATGGATTACGCTTCGAGTGCGTGCCTGGCTGCACCAATTGCTGTCAGGTGCAAGGCTGGGTCTACGTCACCGAAGAAGATATCCGCAACGCTTCCGCGTACCTAAACCTGAGCCAGGAAGAGTTTGAGTCGCGCTACGTGGTGCGCTCGAAGTACACGGTCCGGCTGCGCAAGCCGAAGGGAGCGCAGTGTCATTTCCTGAAGCACACCGGTTGCAGCATCCATCCCGTGAAGCCCGTGCAATGCCGGCTTTTCCCCTTCTGGCCCGAATTGGTAGAGAATCGCGACAACTGGAACGATGCCGCTCAGAACTGCCCTGGAATCGGGCGCGGCGAGTTGATCCAGCTTGGCCACGCTATGGAAACCGCCAACGGCATGCGTCTGGCCTACCCTTCGCATTACTCCGGCGAGTGAAAATCCGTAACGGCGCGGGGTGTGTGGTGAAATATATAGGAGTAACACCCCACCCGAGGAGCCTCTAAGAATTGAATCCAGCGATCCTCGCCCTGGAGGACGGTACAGTCTTCAAGGGCCGTAGTTTTGGTGCGCGCACGGAACGGTACGGCGAGGTTGTCTTCAACACCTCGATCACCGGCTATCAGGAAATCTTCACAGATCCTTCGTACGCGGGCCAGATCGTGGTGCTGACGTACCCGCAAATCGGCAACTATGGCGCGAATCCAGGCGACAACGAGGCGGCCAAGCCGTACATCGAAGGGCTGGTGGTTCGCGACTTTTCTCCGGTCGCGAGCAACTGGCGGTCGGAATCAGAAGCCGGCAGCTTTCTGGAAGCGGCACAGATCCCGGTGATTAGCGACATCGATACCCGCTCGCTGGTGCGCCATCTGCGCACCCGAGGCGTGATGCGTGGTGTCATTTCTTCTCTGCCGGGTGCAACCGAAGCAGATCTGGTGGAGAAGGCGCGGTCGGCCCCATCCATGGCCGGCCTCGACCTGGCGACCCGTGTTTCCACTGCCAAATCGTACAAGTGGCATGAGGGTGTTGAGCCCGTATCCAAATCCGAACGCCTCCCGTTGCCGGGCGATCCGACTTATCACGTGGTCGCCTACGACTTTGGCATTAAGCGCAACATCCTGCGCAAGCTGGTCGATTCAGGAACGCGCGTGACGGTGGTCCCCGCGCTTACGCCCTCCGAAGATGTGCTGGCTCTGAAGCCCGATGGGGTGTTTTTGTCGAACGGTCCCGGCGACCCCGAGCCTCTTGAGTTCCAACAAGCCCAGGTCCGCAAGTTGATCGGCAAGACTCCAATTTTCGGCATCTGCCTGGGACACCAGATCCTGGCTCGATCCCTTGGCGGCAGGACCTACAAGCTGAAGTTCGGCCACCGCGGCGCCAATCACCCCGTGCTCAACCGGGTCACCAATAAGGTAGAAATCACATCGCACAATCACGGTTTTGCGGTTGAAGCGGATTCGCTGAAGGACAGCGAAGTCGAGCTCACGCATGTGAACTTGAACGACGAGACACTGGAAGGTTTCCGCCACAGGTCGCACCCGGTGTTTTGTGTTCAATATCACCCCGAGGCCGCGCCGGGCCCGCACGATTCTTACTATCTGTTCGACGAGTTCATCCGGCTGATGAAGGAAAACAAGGGAGGACGCTAACGATGCCAAGACGGAACGACATCCACCGCATCCTCATCGTCGGCTCAGGTCCGATTGTGATCGGGCAGGCATGCGAGTTCGACTATTCGGGAACGCAGGCCTGTAAGGCGCTCCGCGCCGACGGGTACGAGGTGATCCTCATCAACTCGAATCCGGCGACGATCATGAC
>DASQDN010000133.1:0-2884 GCA_035634155.1 Bryobacteraceae bacterium
GTCACGGCAGCAGCGGATATAACTATCCCATCGTGGTGCTGGTAAATCGCTACTCCGCCTCGGCCGCGGAAATCGTGGCCGGTGCTTTACAGGATCACGACCGAGCGCTCATCCTTGGCGATAACACGTTCGGCAAAGGCCTGGTCCAGACGGTTTATCCATTGGAGCAGAACACCGGGCTCGCGCTGACCACCGCCCACTTCTACACCCCGAGCGGACGCCTGATCCAGCGCGACTACTCGCACACCTCGTTCTATAACTACTACTACAACCGCAAGGATGCGGACCCGAAGAACACTACCGACGTTAAAATGACGGACAGTGGCCGGACCGTATACGGCGGTGGCGGCATCACTCCCGACGAGAAGTTCCAGCCGCCCAAGTACAACAAGTTCCAGACCGAGGTGCTCCGCAAGTTCGCGTTCTTCTCGTTTAGCGCCAGGTACTTCGGCGGTCGGGAAGCGAAGCTGCCTTCCGGTTGGGCTCCCGACACGACGATCATGAACGACTTCCACCAGTACCTGCTGAAGGAAGGCGTCCAGTTCACCGAAGCCGAGTTCGCCGAAAATCAGCAGTGGCTGAAGGACCAGTTGCGCCGCGAGATGTACATCACCGCCTTCGGCGTCGACGAGTCCCGCAGGCTTGGCATTGAAACTGACCCGATCGTTCTGAAGGCCGTCGATTCTCTGGACAAGGCCAAGGCGCTCCAGGAGAACGCCCGTAAGCTGATCGTCCAACGGATGCAGCAGCAGAAGAGCAATCGATAATAATGAGATAGGGGCCGGGGACTTCCATCCGGCCCTTACCTCAAGTGACCGACTACATCCCCCACCCCCAGATCGCCGTCCTCGATACCGGAGGGCAGTACACCCACCTCATCGCGCGCAAGGTTCGAGAACTCGGTGTGTACGCCGAGGTACTTCCCAGCGAAACTCCAGCCGAAAAGCTCCGCGGCCGCCGCGGGCTCATCATTTCAGGCGGCCCCGCCAGCGTTTATGAGGCGGGCAGTCCTACGGTGGATCCCGGCATCTTTGCCGCGGGACCAGCCGTGCTCGGAATCTGCTACGGCCAGCAGGTGATGGCGCAGTTGCTGGGCGGTAAGGTCCGTAAAGGGCTCAAGGGCGAATACGGCCAGGCAATGTTTGAACTCGACCACGAGTCGCTTCTCTTTCGTGGAGCAGGCGGTCGCCAGCAGATCTGGATGAGCCATCGCGACACCGTTGAGCAGCCGCCCACCGGCTTCCGAGTCCTCGGTCGCACCGAAACCTGCGCCGTTGCGGCCGTCGCCGACGACGCCCGCAACTTGTACGGCGTCCAGTTCCACCCCGAAGTCGTGCACACTCAGCACGGCCGTCGGATCCTCACCAACTTCCTTTTCGATATCTGCCACTGCGAGAAGGATTGGGACCCGCGCCACCGTGTCCCATTGGTCGAACAGCGCATTCAGGAAGTGGTCGGCGATCGCAGCGTTTTCTTCTTCGTCAGTGGCGGCGTTGATTCGACCGTCGCGTTCACGCTATGCCTGCGCGCGCTTGGGCCCGACCGCGTCAGCGGCTTCTATGTGGATACCGGCCTCATGCGCGAAGGCGAGACCGCCTACGTTCGTAACCTCTTCAACACACTAGGCACCGAAAACTTCATGGTCGAAGAGGCCGGCGATCAGTTCCTCCGCGCACTCAAAGGCGTGGTCGATCCCGAGGAAAAGCGGCACATCATCGGTGAGCAGTTTGTCGCCGTCCAGGAGCGCATCCTCAAGACAGGCCACTTTCTGGACGGCAACTGGATCTTGGGGCAGGGAACCATCTACCCGGACACCATCGAATCGGGCGGCAGCGCTAAAGCCGACCTCATCAAAACCCACCATAATCGCGTCGCCGGCATTCAGAAACTCATCGACGAAGGCCGCATCATCGAGCCCTTGACCTACTTTTACAAAGACGAGGTGCGCGAGATCGGCCGCGAACTCGGCGTCCCGAACGAGTTCCTCGACCGGCACCCCTTTCCCGGCCCGGGACTCGCCATCCGGTGCCTCTGCGCGGAAAACGAAGCCAATCCGACCCCCCTTGCCGGTGGTTGGATGCTACCCTTGAAATCCGTCGGCGTGCAAGGCGACATGCGCAGCTACCGTCCTGTCCTGGCGATTCAAGGCACCCAGGACGATGCGACCGAACTCATCAACCGCCTGTCCGAAATCAACCGCGTGGTCGCTGAGGTGAAGACCATCGCCCCCATGGCCGAGATGAGGGTTCGGCCCGCCACCTTAACCGAAGAGCGCCTGGACCGGCTCCGCAAAGCCGACGCGATCGTACGCGCCCTCTCTGAGTCCTCAGGCTTTGAGTCCAAGGTCTGGCAGTTCCCGGTCATTTTGGCTTCGTTTGGTACCGAGTCGGCCCCGGATTCGGTAGTACTCCGGCCGATCGACTCGGTCGACGGTATGACCGCCCAATCGGTGCCGATGCCCCCGGACCTGCTCGCCGACATGGCGGACCAGATCCTTCAAGTGCCTGGAATTGCAGGGGTGTTCTACGACCTCACCCATAAGCCGCCTGGCACGATCGAGTGGGAATAGCTCAGATCCGGTGAAAGCCCTTCAGGATGTCCCGGTTAGAATAGCGGAGCGCGATCGGCCGTCCGTGCGGGCAGCTCATCGGGTAGTCCGTCGCCGCCAGCGCCGATAACAGCCACTCCATCTTCGCCTGGTCCAGCTTCATGTTTACTTTGATCGCCGCCCGGCAGGCGATGGAGGCCGCGATGTTCCGCCGAATGTCATCCAGCGACAGGCTCCGCAGTTCCGACTCCCCGATCTCCAGGATTTCGAACAGAATCTTCTCGATATCCCCTTGACCAACTCCCGCCGGAGCGGCCTTCACCGCGATCGTGCGAT
>DASQDN010000134.1:0-1808 GCA_035634155.1 Bryobacteraceae bacterium
ATGGTCAGATCCTTTTCGACCCATTGCCACGTGCCGTTGAGCGCGCCGGGCAACAAAGCCTGATCCTCCAGTCCATGAAACATCAGCACCGGCACTTTCACCTTCGGGAAGGTGAAGCTCGCGAGCGGCGTCGGCGCGTCCGGCTTGGGGTAGTTGGCCTTGTAGTAATTCAACATGGCCTCGACGTCCGACTTCTGGAACGCTTCGAGGTAGCGCGCCTTGGCGGCGGGATCGGCGACCCACTGGGTCAGTCGCTCGAGTGAAATCCCCTGGTGCGCGTCGGGCTTCTGGAAATTGAAAGCGTACTCGCTGTTTTTCTTCTGCTCTGGATTGGTGGCGATCTCGCGTGCGATACCGGCGGGATGCGGCAGATTGCAAATGATCAGCAGCTCGACGATTTCGGGTTTGCGCATGGCGACGTTCCACGCCACGGAGCCGCCCCAATCGTGCCCGACGATGACGGCACGTTCGGCACCTTCCGCTTTCACGACGGCGGCGATGTCGGAGACGAGCAGCGGCATCGCGTAGTTGTCGACGCCTTTGGGTTTGTCGGAGAGGTTGTAGCCGCGAAGGTCTACGGCGGCTGCGCGATAGCCGTTGTCCGCTAGTGCGCGCATTTGTTTGCGCCAGGAATACCAGAAGTCCGGAAAGCCGTGGATCATTACGACCAACGGTGCGCGGCCGCCGCCTTTCGGGGTCAGTGCCGCATAGTGGATCTTCACGCCGTTGGAATCGGCGTACTTGTGCTCGACGTCGTTCCACACGTCGCCGCTCGTGTCTTGTGACATCGCGCCTCCTGCCTGCAGTAGTAGCCAGCCGACCAGCCAACCCGTAACGTTCCGCCTGACCATTCCGCGCATGCAACTCCCTCGCTTGCTGGTAGTCGTTGGGACTATATAACGAAGTGTCGATGTGCCGAGCGTCTGCCCGACTGTCGGACGGTACGGATGGGCGCGATGCGTACTTCTATGCTGTGTGTGCTTTTCGCGCATATGATTCGGAGGCCGTGATCGGAGGGGCAGTGGCTCGCGAAGGTCGCTAGGGGACAGGTCCGTCCAGGACCGCCCGTGAATACGTCCCTGCAGGGCTACGGTTGAAACGTCCCTGTTTCTCAGGTTCCTGGAAGGACCTGTCCAGCGACCTTCGCCGGTGACGCGCTGGTGTTCTAGTGAGAGGGAGTGTGTGCGCTTGCTCGTGACACACTCCTTGTTTCGGGTCGCGGCGGCTTCGCTTGTTTATTTGGAGGATGGTTCATGTCACTTCGCGGCAAGACTCTTTTCATCTCTGGTGCGTCGCGCGGCATCGGCCTGGCGATAGCTGTGCGCGCGGCGAGAGATGGTGCCAACGTGGCGATCGCGGCGAAGAGCGATCAGCCCAATCCGAGGCTGCCCGGTACGATTCACACCGCTGCGGAGGCGATCGAAGCTGCGGGCGGCAAGGCGTTACCCATGCAAGTGGACATTCGCGACGAGAACGCGGTGGCCGAGGCAACGAAAAAGTGCGCCGAGCATTTCGGCGGCATCGATATTCTGGTGAACAACGCCAGCGCGATTTCTTTGACTCGCACGATGGACACGCCGATGAAGCGTTTCGACCTGATGTTCGGCGTCAACGTGCGCGGTACGTTTGTTTGCTCGCAGGCTTGCATTCCGTACTTGAAGCAGTCGGCGCAGGCGGGCCGCAATCCTCACATTCTCAATCTTTCGCCGCCGTTGAGCATGAAGCCGCGCTGGTTCGGGCCGCACGTGGCGTACACGATGGCGAAGTACGGCATGAGCATGTGCGTGCTCGGCATGGCCGAGGAATTT
>DASQDN010000135.1:0-4354 GCA_035634155.1 Bryobacteraceae bacterium
GACGGAAGACATGGTCGCCGAGCCTTGGCCGGCGCAGGAATTCGGGGTATCGCTGACGTCGGCTGAAGCGTTCCTGCAGGGCAGACGCAGGATGGCCGCCGCTGCGGTGTAGCAGAGATGCAAGCCTCGCTTAAGACGATCGAATCCATCTTTCACCGGGCCCTATCAGTGCCTTCGTCCGAGCGGAGTTGTTTCCTGGACAGCGCGTGCTATGGCAACGCGGAACTGCGGCGCGAAGTAGAGTCGCTGCTTGCCTACGAACAAACACCCACGTCGGCGTTTGGCGAAGCGGTAGAGCCGGTGGCGAACGAACTGTTTCCAACAGCGGCTAACGAAGACGAAGCCGTCGCGGGATCGATGCTCGGACCGTACCGTGTGGATCGCAAGCTGGGCGAGGGCGGAATGGGGTCGGTGTATGTGGCTACCGACACGCGCCTGGGTCGACAGGTGGCGGTAAAGTTGATTCGCCGCAGCATGCAGGTGTCGCAAGAGTCGAAAGCGCGATTCTTCCGAGAGGCTCGTTCCGCGGCCGCGTTGTCTCATACCAACATCGCCACGCTGCACGACCTGGGAGAAACCGAGGGCAATCCCTGGCTGGTGATGGAGTACGTGGAAGGCGCCTCGCTTCGCACCCGGCTTACCGGCCCGATGGCGGCAAGCCACTGGCTGTCGATCGCCACGCAAGTCGCGGCCGCGTTGGAGCACGCGCATGGGCGGCGCATCGTGCACCGCGACATCAAACCCGAAAACATTCTGATCGGAACCGGCGACCAGGTGAAGGTGATCGACTTCGGATTGGCTCGGGCGTTTCAAGACGATGCGGGCAGCGTCACACGGCCGAATTCATTTGTGGGAACCCTTGCGTACGCTCCGCCGGAGGTTTTGACTGGCGGCACGGCCTCACCGCGAAGCGACATCTATAGCGTGGGCGTGGTGCTGTATGAAATGGCAAGCGGGCAGCAGCCCTTCGGAAGATTGCCTGCGCACGCTCAGGTTTCCGCGATTCTTTCGGGAAACTATCCGCCATGCGCGTCAGCCAACCCGGAGGTGGCGCCGTGGATTGCGGCGATCGTCAAGCGATGTATGGCGCGGGAACCGGCAGCGCGGTTTCGCGACGGCGCTGAACTGGCCGCGGCGCTACGCAAGGCCGGTCAGCCGGGGTCGGTGAGCGACGCGGCGCCCGCGCCACCTACTCTGGCGGTGATGGACTTTCGCAACATCGCCGGGACGCCCGACCGTGAATGGCTGGGCGCGGGAATTGCGGAGACACTGTCGGCTGACCTCGCCAAGATCAAGTCAGTGCGCATTGCGAGCCGAGGACGGGTGATTCAAACGCTGCAGGCGCTCGGCGCGGCGAGCCACGAGGCGAAAGCCGCCGTCGAACTGGGCCGCGAGTTAGGCGCACGCTGGATCGTGACCGGGGCATACCAGCAATCCGGGGACTGGATCCGCGTTACAGCTACATTGATTGACGCCAACAACGGCGATGCGATCGCCGCAGAAAAGGTGGATGGGAAGTGGGCCGATCTTTTTGCGGTGCAGGATCGCGTAGTGGGCGCGCTGCTTCGCGCCATCACGGCAGGACTGGGCGCAACCGACGAGCAGAAGATTCTGCCGGCGGAGACCCGCAGCATGATTGCCTACGAGCACTATGTGCGGGCTCGGCAGCAGATGTACGAAATGCAATCGTCCTCATTAACGGTGGCGATTCATCACTTCGAGCAGGCGGTAACGCTGGACCCGGACTATGCGCTTGCCTACTCCGGGCTGGGAACGGCGCACATCCTGCAGTTCATTCGAGCCAGCAATCCCGACGATGTGGCGCAGGCCTCTTATTACCTGGAGCGGGCGATCGAACTCGATCCCGAGTTGGGGGAGCCGTATCCTTGGTTGTCCAACATTCGTATCCGCAAGAACGATCCCGCCGGCGCGCTCGAGGCCGGGCGCAAGGGTGTGGATCTACAGCCCGATCTTCCTGAATCGCACTACTTCTTCTCCGGATTGCACTACATGCTTCCGGAAGTGCAGCCCGGAGCGGTGCGCGCGACGCCTTCGCATCTGGCCGAAGCCATACGGCTGCAGCCTCGCTTTCATGCCGCATGGCTGGCGCTGGGAGGCACATCGGCATTCCTGGGTAAGCACGCGGAGGCGGCACGCATACTTCGACGCGCTGCCAGTATGGAAGGCGAGCCAAACATCGTGTATCGCTTTGTGGGAGCGCGGACGGTGCTGGCGTTTTCGCACATGCGCCGGGGCGCTTGGGACGAGGCTCGCGCGCAGCACCTGAATGCGCTGGAGCACTTGCTGAATACGGATCACATTTATAGGACCGCATTCCAGATCTTGAGCGCATGCGGGCTGGGCGATGTGGAGTTGCGGGTGGGCAATGCAGCCGCCGCATCCACTCACTACCGCCACGCTCACCGGATGTTGCGGGAAGCGCCTCGGACAACGGGCGCCGCGCGGCTACAGATCCGTATCGATGCGGGTTTGGCGGGGGCGTATGCGGGGGCGGGAGAAACCAGTCGCGCAGCGGAACTGGCAGCGAGCGCCTGCGATCAGTTTCAGCGGGTGCTTGGAAACTCGGCCACCGCAACCCTGGAATGCAGCCTTGCGCAGTTGGCGATCGTTCTGGCAGCGACCCTGGCGCGAATCGGAGATGTGCGAGCAGCGGCCGGGTTCCTGGCGCGGTCGCGGGAACTGGGCTGGATGGATGCGACCTGGCTGCAGGTGGATCCGGAGCTGGAGCCGTTGCGAGCAACCTTTGAGTATCGATCGTTTTTGGAGACGCTCGCGTCAGCGCCCAACGTAGAGATTCCTATGCCGGACGGTGTGGATGCCGACGGGTATCAATCGTCGGCGGCAATCTCATAGTGCAGTTCGCGTGCAAGCCAGGCTTTTGCAAAGTGCCATTCGCGATTTACCGTGCGTTCGGAAATTTGCAGGACTTCGGCCGTTTCCTGATTCGATAATCCCCCGAAGACGCGGAGTTCGACGATTCTCGCCTTGCGCGCGTCGACCTTCTCCAGGCTTAATAATGCGTCGTCCAAGCCTACGAGGGACGGTTGGGAAGGGGCCATCATGGTGGAATCGATAGGCACGTGGGGCGCGCCTCCACCACGGTTTTCCGCGAGTTGGGCACGGGCGTGATCCACCAAAATTCGACGCATGATCTGCGCCGTGAGCGCGAAAAACTGTCCCCGGTTGTCCCAGGCGTCAGGCCGGACGCGGGCGAGCCGCAGGTAAGCTTCATTAACCAGCGCGGTTGCCTGCAAGGTTCGGGCGTGTGGTTCTCGCGCGAGATAAGCCGCGGCAATGCGCTTTAGATCGTCGAGGACGGAAGGCATGAGCGCATCGAGGGCGGCACGATCGCCGCCGGTCCACGCCTCCAACAGCCTGGTGATATCTGGTTCGGGCTGCATGCTCGAAAAAAAAGTATAGCGGCATGGCGTAGAAGGCTCGGCGCTTGCGCTCATATGGGCAAGGAGAGGTTATGAATCAAAGAAGAAACTTCCTGAGACTCGCATCGGCGGCTGCGGTTCCGGCTGCAGCGGCGGCGGTGCTTTCGAGTGGTGTTGCGCGGGCCGACAACGGCAGCGTGAAAGACATCTTGGGGGCGTGGGACACGATTCACACGCTGCCGTTTCCTCCGTTTCAGTTTCGTGAGTTCCTGACGTTTGCCGAGGGCGGCGTGGTGCAGGAGACGAATTCCTTCCTGCATTCGACAAGCAAGCTCGATTTCAGCGCCTTTGGATTACCTGCCCAGTTGAGCGCTGCCAATGGGATGGGCAGTTGGACGCGAATCTCAAAAAATGCGGTGACTGTAGTTTTTCGCAAGATGGTCTTCGATGGCGCCGGGCAGTACATCGGCGACTTTCGCGCCGAGGGTACGATTACGACCGACGGCGAGACGTTGTGGGCGCAGTGGCCGGTCTTGAAAGTGATCAAGGTTGACGGGCAGGAAGTGCCTCTGCCGCCGGCGACGAGCACCGGCACGCGCTTGAAGTAACTGCCGAGGGGCCTTGTGTTCGAATGCGAGGCCTCTGCCTGATCTTCGTCCTGTGGACCGTCAGCCTTCACGGGACAGGGGCGGGCCTCCAGTATTCCGACGTTCAGAAAAGATGGGCTTTGGCCACATCGGCCATCCTGGCCGAGATGAACGGCGGAAGTCACGATCCATTGAGCGTCTTCGCTGCTTCCGAGCTCACTAGCGACAAATCCCGGCGCATGCTTTGGGAGCAGCGGGGCGTGCGCACGCGCCGCGAACTGCTGGAGAAGATCGAGGACACCAAGTGGTCGGGGCAGATGCGGCGGAATACGGCGCCAGATTCGGGGCACGCAGCATCATCGCGTG
>DASQDN010000136.1:0-9197 GCA_035634155.1 Bryobacteraceae bacterium
ATCCGCCGCGGAGGTACTCTGCTCATCGTCCGAGCCGATGAAGATCTCGCCGAGCGCGCCCAGTCGACGCTAGACCGCCACGGCGCCATCGACGTCGACCAGCACTCGGCCGAATGGCGAGCCGAAGGCTGGAGCCCCGACGACGCCCACTCGGACGCCGGCAACTACGGCGACGAAGGCGGTTCCAGCCAATGGAGCCACACAGCCCTGACCGCCTCAGAAGTCCGCAAAGGCGCACGCATGTACCCTGACCGCCGTCGCGAGTGAATCCCCGAATCCGTAAGCCACCGGAAGTACCGGTTGGCCAGAGGGCGCGGTCGTTCGGCGGCGGCATGTGCAGTCCGCATGAGATCAGAAAATCGCGTTGGAATAATCGAGCTACGGCAGCCGGCGGATCGCACACGAGAAGCGCAGGCGCGGTCACCAAGTCGTCCGCAACGGGTCCAACGCATCATGCGTGAAGACATTCTCTTGTGCGTGACCAAGCGAAAGTTCTTGGTGACGACGCAGTCGGGTCACGGCCTGACGGTGTACCCGGATCTGGCTCCCGCCTCGAAGATCACCGGCCTCGACCATGTTTGGTGTCGAACTTAACCTATATCCGGCTGGAGCAGGAATTCCTCGAACTGGCAGTCCTCCTGGATGCCTATTCACGGCGGGTGATCGGCTGGCGTGTCGATGATACGCTCGCCGGCTCCTCACCATCACGGCCCTGACAAGGGCGTCACCCACACGGGCGTTCCCCTGCAGGCCTTCGTACATCATTCCGATTCGCGGCGTTCAGGATCGAGTGGATCACGCTTCTGAGACAGCCCATTAACCCCAAACTCTGATCGTCCAGTGAAATTGGACATGATGTCTCATAGGAGGTTCTCGGAGGAGTTCCGGCAGCCGATCATTCGTCAGCTGTAGTGTGGGCAAAAGACCGCCGATGTGGCCCGAATTCGAGGTGAATCCTAGCGAGCTGCACTTTCAATGAACGGCGAACAACGGTTTAAATCGATTGTCTCCGCTCAGACGTCCACAGCAAGCACAAGCGCCTCCCCTCCCACCACGAACCCCAAAGGTCACCACCCACTAAAGTAGACTCACACGTATGCCTATCGCGGCCCGCCTAAGCGTGATGATGTTCCTCAACTACGTCGTGTGGGGAGCGTGGTACGTCACTCTGGGCACCTACCTGACGCAGACTCTGCACTTCACCGGCACCCAATCGGGATTCGTCTTCGGAACCTCAGCGCTCTCCTGCATCATCTCTCCCTTCTTCGTTGGGCTCATTGCCGATCGCTACTTTGCCGCCGAACGCGTGCTTTCAGCCTTACATCTCATCGGAGCCGTCCTGCTAGTGGCGCTATCCCGAGTAACAACCTTCCCCGCCGTATTCGCGCTCCTGCTCGCCTACTGCATCTGTTACTTCCCGACCATCGCCCTCACCAATTCCTTAACCCTGAGAAACATCACAAACGCAGCCACGCAATTCCCCTTGATTCGCGTTTTCGCCACACTCGGCTGGATCGTCATCGGTCTCATGGTGGGATACATGAACCTGGAGCGGTCAGCGACGGCATTTCTCCTCGCCGCCGGGTTCTCGGTAGCGATGGGACTCTACAGCCTAACGCTGCCGCACACTCCGCCCGCCGCGAAAGGAAAAAGCGCGTCGTGGCGAACCATCTTGGGTCTCGACGCTCTTGTCATGTTGAAGGACCGATCCTATCTGGTCTTCGTCATCGCGTCGGTGTTAGCCTGCATCCCGCTGACGTTTTACTTCTCATTTACCAACGCATACCTGAACGAAGTCGGGGTGCCGAACGCTGCCGCCAAGATGACTCTCGGCCAGGCGTCCGAAGTCATCATGATGCTGCTAATGCCGTGGATCTTCCGCAAGTTCAGCTTGAAATGGATTCTGACCGTCGGCCTGCTCACCTGGTCCGTGCGCTACCTGCTGCTCGCCTACGGCAATGCGGGCGACTGGGTGTCGTTGTTCTATCTCGCCATCCTGGTCCACGGCATCTGCTACGACTTCTTCTTCATGACGGGACAGCTATACACCGACCAGGAAGCGCCCGCGCACCTGCGTGCCACCGCACAGGGCTTCATTCAGTTCCTCACCTACGGCGTCGGGATGCTGCTAGGCTCCTTGTTATCCGGGGTGACGGTGGACCTGTTCAGTACCGGCTCCGGCGCCACCGTCACCCGCAACTGGCGAGGCTTCTGGACTACTTCTGCGATAGGGGCGTTTCTGATTTTTCTGCTGGTGGCTGCAGTGTTTCGTTCAAAGGGGCGGATTCAGACGTCGAAGCCGACGCCGGCTTAACCACCTGCTTGCGAGACGAACGCCGTACCTCCTGGTACGGATCGTCCACCACCAGGCCACCGCCGAACGAACCCAAGGATCGGAAGAACGACTTGGTTCGGGAGGTCTTCGGCTTCTCCGCCGTGCCACTCGAAGCGTTCTCGCCCGCCACAGCGAAGGAAATAGACAGAATCACGGCCGTCAGGAATCTCATATGTGTGCCTCCACATAGAAAACGCGTTGAACGATTGTCATCCGGCTCACCGTTGCGTCTCGGCTTTCCCGTCAAAGTTCTGGGCGAGAAGGGCCTCAAAAGCAACGACAGCCGGCGCTGGCAATCGGCGCCGCATCTCCGGGTATCCATCGGATACCTCCTCGACATCTTCTATTATCTCCAAAAAAAGAGCATCCGGATGTATCGGATGTCGTCCGATGTGGCCCCCTATGCTACCCACCCCGATCTGCCCGAATTCCACGGCCAGATTCGCGAATGCCGCAGCGAATTGCGTGAGCTCGGTGACGAGGCGCGCCGCCTCGACATCCGCCTCTCGATGCATCCTTCGCAGTTCGTCGTGATCAACAGTCCTGACGAACAACTCGTCCGCAAAAGCATCTGGGACCTGGAAAGTCAGGCCGACCTCCTCGACTGCATGGAACTCGGACCCGAGGCAGTCCTTGTCATCCACGCCGGCGGAGCCTACGGCGACACGCAATCGAGCATCGAACGCTGGGTGCGCTCGTACGAGAAACTTTCGCCGGGAGTGAAGCGCCGGCTCGTATTGGAGAACGACGACACACGCTTCTCGGCCGCAAATGTTCTGTGGGCGCACGAACGCACCGGAGTGCCGCTCATCTTCGACGTCCAGCATCACTGCTGCTTGAACCCCGAAGGCCTGCCCCTTCACGACACCTTCCAGCGATTTCTCCGCACGTGGCCCGAAGGCGTGCGTCCGAAGATGCACTTCTCATCGCCCCGCACCGAGATGCGCCAGGTGGAACGCACCAGTCGCAAAACAGGCAAGAAGGAAACCGTACTCCAACCACCCATCTGGACCGGGCATGCCGACTTCAACCACCCCTTCGAGTTCATCGCCTTCATGCGCCAGTCGAGCCACCTTGAGTTCGACGTGATGCTCGAAGCCAAAGCCAAGGACCTTGCCCTGATTCGTCTGCGCCAGGATCTGTTGCGATATGCTCCAGAGGTAGCGGAACGTTTCGGCTTAACCGCCGCCGCGGCTCCGCTCGATGAAGAGATTGAGGCTATGGAAATCGCACCGGAGGCGCTTTCGGCGTAGATGAACGAAGAACGATACGGGCAATTATTGGCTGAGGCTCGGCCGCGCATTGTGGAAACACCCGAGGAGCACGAGCGGCTCCTCGCCTTGGCCGAAACCCTGATGGAGAAGGGCGACCTCGCCGAAGAGGAGGAAAAGCTTCTCGCGCTCATCGTGCTGCTCATCGAAGCCTACGAGGTCAGCTTTGCCGCCGATGATGACGACGAAGGCGAGCCCGAAGAAGCGCCCGCTCCCCACGTCACCCTGCAGCGCCTGATGTTCAGCCATGATCTTAAGGTGGACGACGTCGCGCATGTCTTCGGCAATCCGCACTTGACCAAGGACGTCCTCGACGGCAAACGGGAAATCAGCAAGCGGCAGGCCAAGGAGCTCGGCAAGTTCTTCCGAGTCCCGCCTAAGCTCTTCGCTCCCGGCGCTTAGAAGCGGAAAACCAGCCCGCCCGTCAGCAGCAGCGTATTCCGCTGGCGTGTCTCGGCCGGCAGGGAGATCCCGGAGTCGGTTGCGCCCGTGTAGAAGTTCCGCAACTCGCCTCGAAGCGCAATCCACCGAGC
Source organism: Bryobacteraceae bacterium (assembly GCA_035634155.1). Lineage (GTDB taxonomy): Bacteria > Acidobacteriota > Terriglobia > Bryobacterales > Bryobacteraceae > DASQDN01. The sequence goes on from DASQDN010000136.1 coordinate 4,140, forward strand.
CAGACGGAGATCGGCGCCCCCGCCATAGCTAAGCGCCCACGTGCCTTCATTCACAAAGTCGGCTCGGATGGGCGCCGTGCTGATGAGCTGTGCTTCCACCACGCGCGCATATCCCGCTCCGAAGAAAACGTACGGCGACACCCGAGCGTCGGGTACGAATCGGAGCACCGCGCCCGGCGTTATATAGCCGGAAGCGCCGCTCGTATTTCCGAAGATGGGTTGCGCGATCAGCGGGATCAGATCGGTATTAGTCGCCTGCACCACGAATAGCGGCACTTCCACCAGCAGGTCCGCCGCCCCGAACCGCACTACACGGACGCGGTACACGATTCCGCCCCCGTAGCCATTATCTTCGCGAAGCGCGTCGGTCCCCAGCAAAGTCTGCAACAGCCGTGGTACGGCAATCGAGCGCCGCTGCGTCACAGTTCCTCCAAACTGCAGGGAGAGTTCGTTGCGTTGACCATAAAGGGTCGCCGCGAGCAAAATCGTAAGGATAAGATAACGAGTCACGTCAAGTGGGACTCGCCCCGTTCGACGAGAGTGTCGAAGAAGGACCGTGAAGGCCACCCGAACCCAGCTACGGCAAGATTTGGTCCGCCTCGGAGTCAAGCCCGGCGACCTGCTGATGGTGCATGCCGGCGTACGTTCGATCGGCCCGGTGGTAGGCGGCGTCAATGTGGTCCTGCAAGCTCTGTTTGACGCCATCGGACCCGAAGGAACCCTGGCCGCATACCTCGATTTCGAGCCGTTCTTCGAAGAGGACGACGACCCAGCCGAAATCCCGGTGTTCGACAAGCGCATCGCCCACGCCGCGCGCGATCACGGAGTTCTTCACGAGACCCTGCGCACATGGCCGGGAGCGTTGCGCAGCGATCATCCCGACGCCGGCGTCGTCGCAATCGGTCGCATGGCCGAATCGATCACAGTCGAGCATCCACTGCAACACGGATACGGCGAACGAACACCCTTCGAACGCATCGTCGAGCACAACGGACGGGTCCTGATGCTCGGCGCTCCGTTGGACACGATCACTCTGCTGCACTACGCCGAGCACAAAGCGAAAATCTCGGGTAAACGCCTTCGCCGCTATCGACGCCTCATGCCCGGACCGAACGGCCCCACCTGGATCGACTTCGAGGAGTTCGACACCAGCGAGCCCGTCCACGATGCGCTCCCTTTGAACACCTTCGAGCTGATCGCCCGAGACTTTCTCGCCGCTGGACAGGGCAGGGAAGGCGCCGTCGGCGCCGCCACCTCATACCTTTTTGAAGCGCCCGACCTGGTCCGCTTCGCCATCGAGTGGCTGGAGCGCGCCGTCCCTACCTAGCCGCCGCCGTTTCAAGCGGCGGATGCGTGACCACCTTATGTTCCACCGGCCGCTGCGCCCGCAAGTACACGTAGATCGCCTCCAGATCGGAATCAGGCAGCGTGGCCAATTCGCGCCAAGGCATGATGGTGAACAATTGCCTATCGGCGGCAGGCAATAACTCCACCGGCACGCGATGCTGACCGAACCGGTCAAGAAACCGCTTCAAATCCCAGTCCCCGATGCCCGTCCCGTTATGCGGCGTGATGTTCGCCGTCACCACCGTCTTCCCCAGCACATCAAAGCGCCGCCCGCCCGCAAACAGCTTCGTCCGATCGAGCGAGCCTCGCTCGGCCGGCGTGTGGCAAACAACGCAAACGCCCATCGTCACCAGGTACTCACCATACTTAAGTTGATTCGCCCGATCCGGCGCCGGCACCGGTTCGGTGACTGGCCGCGGCGATCCTTTGATGAGCAGATTGACAGGAAACGCAAGCGTCGGACGAGGCGATTCATGTCGCACCGGCGGCAGGCTGTTAAGGTAGGCGACCAGCGCCTCCACGTCCTCGTCCGCCATGTGGCGGTACTCCTGGTACGGCATCATTGGAAACAGCGCGCTCCCATCCTTGTGGATTCCCTCACGAATGGCTCGGATCTTCTCCCCATCGGTCCATGTACCGATACCGGTTTCCGGGTCGGGCGTAATGTTGGGGATGCTCATCTTCACCGCGCCATCGTCCCCGAAGTAATTCCCGCGGCCGCGCCCCGACTCGACGACCGGCCAGTACTGCTTGGTATCGTCGTGCTGCGAGTGGCAGCCATCGCAATCCGCCAAATGAAACATGTACTTGCCGCGAGCGATACGTTCGGGCGTCATCGCCACCTTCATGCTCGACGCCGGAGCGCTGGCAGGACCACGGAAGTACAGGTAGGCGAACCCGCCGCCGACAATCACGACCACAGCGAGCAGCGTGTAGCCGACAATCTTCTTCCACATGCGTTAGATTTCCTTAAAGTTACGCCAGCCGTGACCGAAATGTCCAGGCATGAACATGTCTGCGGCGGCGGTCGGGTCCACTGTCTACAGCGACGCAAGGGAAAGCGGTGTCATTAACAAGGAAGCCACGAACCAGTTCGTACCCCCGGTCCCCGAGACTTTGGAAGAGACCGGATTATCCGGGTCCACGATAGAGCAACTCCTGTTCAAGACGCTGTACTTTCGCGGCGAACTCATCGGACGCGATCTGGCGCGAGCGGTCGGCCTGAGCTTCAGCTTGATCGAGGACCTGCTGGAGCAAGCCAAGCGGGTTCAACTCGTCCAGATGAAACGCTCGGTCGGAATGGGGAACGTCAGCGGCTACTTCAGTCTTACCGAGGCGGGTCGCGGCCGGGCGCGCGAATTTCTGGAGGTGAACCAGTACGTCGGACCTGCTCCGGTGCCCATGCACCAATACGAGTGGATGGTCCGACGCCAGCGCCGCCAGGAGGGCTGGCTCACCCCGGACGGGCTGGCGCGAGCCTATCGCCGCATGGTGACGAGTCCGGACATCCTGGCCCAGATCGGACCGGCGGTCAGCTCCGGCAACTCGTTTCTCATCTACGGTCAACCTGGAAATGGCAAAACGTACCTTGCCGAAGCGCTTGGAGGGCTCGACACGCTTCCCATCTACATGCCCTACGCCATCGAAGCCCAGGGCGCGATCATCCAGATCTACGATGCGGTCTTCCACCAGGCCCAGCAGGATGAGGAGGAGACCTCGGTCCTGGCGGTGTCGAGTTCGCCCGGCTGGGACCGTCGCTGGTTCAAATGCCGCCGGCCGTTCATCGTCAGCGGCGGCGAGCTAACGCTGGATATGCTCGACTTGGCCTACAACCCCAATTCCAAGATCTACGACGCGCCGCTCCAACTCAAAGCCAACAACGGCATCTACCTCATCGACGACTTCGGACGCCAGCGCTGCACGCCGGCGGAAGTATTGAACCGCTGGATCGTACCCATGGAGCGCCAGGTAGACTATCTCACTCTTCGCACCGGCGGCAAGATCACCGTACCGTTCGAGGCGTTTCTCGTCTTCTCCACCAACCTCCGCCCGGATCAGCTTGGCGACGAGGCATTCCTGCGCCGCATCGGCTACAAAATGCATCTCCGCAACCCGACCGAGCGCGAGTTCCTGGAGATCTTCCATAAGTTCTGCGAAACCCGGCAACTGGAATGCCTGCCGAGCATCTCGCAATGGTTCGTCGACACTTACTACAAGGGCCCCGGCAAGCGCATGCGGCGCTGCCACCCACGGGACGTCATCTCCCACGCCCTCGACCTCATACACTTTGAAAAGCTGCCCATGCAACTCACGCCCGACGTGCTGGAGCGCGCCTTTTTGAGCTGCTTTGTTGAGGTGGGGGATATGGAGGCCTAGCAGTCTTCAAGCAGCGTGACGCGGCTCACAAACCATCATCTAAGTACCTGTATGGTCTACCACATATGTAGTACGGGGACACGTCCAGTAGGGCCCACCCGGACGGTACAATGTGGGGGTGCGTCAAATTCAACTGCTAGTGGTACTCAGCCTGGCGCTGTCGCCGTACGCGACTGCCGACGGCGACCAACACAAGCATTCGCTCCGTTCGATGCGCGCAAAAGCGAAGAAGTTCCTGGCTTTTGCGTATACGAGCAAGCGTATGACCTCGGAAGGCTCCAAGCCGATCGCTGGAACCACCATCGCCGCCGACCCTCAGATACTTCCCATGGGTTCGCGAGTCCAGGTAACAGGAGCCGGGAAGTATTCCGGCATCTACACCGTCTCGGACAAAGGTGGAGCGATCAAGGGCAATAAAGTCGACATCTTCGTGGGAAGCCGCGAAGAGGCCTTGGAGTTCGGCCGCAAGCAAGTTTACGTCGCGCTTTTGCAAACACCGAAGGAGGCCGCGCGGGCGATGAGGAAGCCCGGGACCGAATCGGCTGGTTGCGAAGGATGCGGGCGTAGACAACAAGGTAGCCCCGGTGAATCCGAATACACGGTTCTCACCAAAGTCTCCTCCCAGGGTCGAGCCTCCCTGTACTGAGGCAGCTCGCCCGTCCGGCGACTCAACACACCCAATCTGCTTCGCGGTTGCGCCTTGAATGGGTCACATCCTGAAACGCGCAACCGCAAGCTGTTCGGGATCATTTCCCCAAACAAATTTGTCTAACAAAAGATACGGGATGCGGGTGCAAACCGCTGAACGCTATCATAACGGTAGATGAAGTATGCCGGAGCCATCGAAAACTCGCCCGTCGCCACCCAGCGACTGGCCGATCTCGAACGCGCTCTGGGCGAAGCCATTCGCGGCAAACCCGAAATCCTCCGCCTCTCCCTGGTTTGCCTCCTGTCCAACGGTCATTTGTTGATAGAGGATGTTCCGGGCGTCGGCAAAACCACCCTGGCTCATGCCATCGCCAAGTCCGTCGAATGCGAGTTCCATCGCATTCAGTTCACCTCGGACATGCTCCCCAGCGACGTCATCGGCGTCACGATTTACAACGCCCACTCGGAATCCTTCGAATTCAAACCCGGCCCGGTTTTTACAAACTTCCTCCTCGCCGACGAAATCAACCGCGCAACGCCGAAAACGCAGTCCGCCCTGCTGGAAGCAATGAACGACGGTCAGGTCACCATCGACGGCCGCTCGCTCCCGCTGCCCGCGCCCTTCATGGTAGTGGCCACCCAGAATCCGGTGGAGCATCACGGGACCTACCCGCTCCCCGAATCGCA
>DASQDN010000137.1:0-5121 GCA_035634155.1 Bryobacteraceae bacterium
GCCGTGCTGAACGTAGCCAGATAGGCATTCACCCATGGGAACCCTCGCAGCAGATACGGATTCCCTAGAGCGGCGAGCGCAACCGGAGATCCTGTCCCTTGCAACTTCTCAAGGAACGCAGGATAATTGCCCGTCAGCGCCACATTGCCGCGGTACGCGGCTACAGTCACATACGCCGCCACTACATGCGCTTCGCATTGGCCGGCCTTAGCTAGCGCCTGCTCCATCTCCGTAAGGGAAACCTGCTGATCGAAGTGGTGCAGCCGAGCGTTGGGCGCGCGCGAGCGGACCTCATCTTCAAACCGGCGCCCCTGCTGTCCATAGCGGCCTTCGGCAAGCACCCACACGCAAGCGCCCGCGGTGTTCTGCAGAGGCAGAACCCAGTTCTCATTCTTCAACAGCGTCACCGCGCGGTCGGCGGCCAGTTGCGCCTGCTCTTCGGATTCGGGAGAATCAATCGTCTCGCTGATGCGCTCCAGGTTCACCAGCCTGTTCTTATGCAGACCCACCCGAGCCTTGGCCGCGAGCACCCGCATAACGCTTTCATTGATGCGCTTGCTGGTAAGCCTTCCTTCTTTCACCGCCGCCAGCACGGCCTTGATCGCCGCTTCAGGATCGGGAGGCATCAGCAGTACATCGGCCCCGGCTTCCAGGGCTCTTACTGCGGCTTCTCCACCAGGGAACTGTTTGGTGAGCCCTTGCATATCCATCGCGTCAGTAACGATCAGTCCGCCGAAAGCAAGCTCCTGCCGCAGAAGACCGGTTAAGACCTTCTCAGACACCGTCGCGGGTATTTCTTCCGGCTCGTAAGCAGGCGCCGCCATGTGTGCCGTCATCACGGCATCCACGCCCGTTGCCACTGCTTCGCGAAACGGCGCCAGTTCCACTGCCTGCATTCGCTCTCGATTGGCGGTTAGACTTGCGAGCCCCATGTGGCTATCGGTCGCCGTGTCGCCATGCCCCGGGAAATGCTTTACCGTCACCAGCACCCGATTTGCGGGATCCGAATGCGCGCCTTCGATGAAGGCTCGAACCTGACCGGCGACATCGGTCGGATTTTCACCAAACGAACGGATATTGATGATCGGGTTGTCCGGATTATTGTTCACATCCGCCACCGGCGCAAATACCCAGTGAACGCCCAGCGCCCTTGCCTCACGCGCTGTAGCCAGCCCGAGGTTGCGCGTCAGCGTGAAGTCACGCGCTGCGCCATAGGCCATCTGATGCGGATACTTGGGCGTCCCTGAAACACGCATGGAGGCGCCGCGTTCGAAATCGCCGCCCACCATCAGGGGAACCGTCGCGAGCCGCTGCATGCGATTCAAGAACGCAGCCATCGCATAGGGCTCCGCGTTGCGAACGGCGCCACCCACGACGCGATTCACGACGATCATGCCTCCCACCTTCAGGTCACGAACTGCGCGAACATAATCTCGGTACGCTGCCGACCTCGAAGACGGAGCTTCTCCATAGGACGTGATGATGACCAGTTGTGCGATTCGGTCGCGCAAAGTCATCTTCTGCATCCATTGCTGCGCGACTCCGCGTTCGCCGGGGACAGTTGGGGTCAGGGCTTTTTTCGCATCCGGACGAACATCGGTCTTTCGTTCTCGCTGCATGCGCTTGGTCGTGCGCATCAGGGCCGGATATGCCGCGATCAACGCGAGGAACAGAATCGCAAATGCTCGCCGGCGAGCCATTGACTCCAGTTTAGCGCGCGGCGCTAAATGCGACTCAGTTCTTCACGAAGTTCGGCAAGCATGGCATCGGAATCGAACGGGATCTTGCGTCCGTCCTCCATCTGGAGGTGCTTTAGAGCGCCTTCGATCAGGGCTCCGTTCTCGTAGCGCAATGCGATGAAGTCTTCTGGATGAAGGATAACTACGTTCCGAACGCCGCGCGCCCAATACTCGCGAAACCGCGCGAGCTGAGGACCGATGCGATCATCCGGAGACCAGATCTCGACCACCGCCAACGGCGCTTCCGTAAGCACCGGTCCTGTCGGCAGTGGCACTCCCGCGATAAGCACGTCCGGGATTCTATAACGGGAACGTTTGATCAACTCCACTCGGCACTCGGGGAACACACCGTAGCCGAAAGCCTTGCGATGCTGTCGCAGATGTTCAACCACGATCGCCTGGAGAAGACTATGCGCGGGTGTTGGCATTCCTCGCTCCACAAGCAATCCGTCGACGAATTCCACATCGTGTTCAAACGAGCGATTGAGGTAGTCATCCGCCGAAAGTAACGGAATGGCAGGAACCGTAGCCATGCAGTCAGTGTAACGCCGGTGAAGATGTTTGCGTTGATCTACCCGGTCTTCTTTCGCGCTTTAGGAGCCGATGCGCTCTGAGGCTTCACGGGCTTCTTCGCCGCGGGCGCTTCCAGCAATCGATTCACAGCGCGAACAAGATGAGTCACTTCTGTAGAGCTCTTCGGAATCACAACGTCTGCGCCCGTGCTCTTCTCATCTAACCCAAGTACGTCGACAACTCCTGACACCAGCACGATCGGCACATCCGGCTTTACCGCCCGCACCTCGACGATTAGCTGAGCGCCAGTCATGCGAGGCATACGATAGTCCGTCACCACCAGATCATACGGCTCTTGCTGGAAGGCGGCGACGGCTTCTAAAGGCAGCGAATGCGCATGCACTTCATACCCGTGCTCTTCGAGCACACTCTTCCGGGCTAGCAGACCGTTGCGATTGTCATCTACGAGCAGCACTCTGAAGACCTTCGCCTGTCCGTCGCGGTTCGATCTCTTCATGAACGAAGCCGAAGTTAACAGGTCTGCAATCGATGTGTCAACGCATTTGTATGAGCTTCAATTGCGGTAACTTTTAGTGCTTGACTTTCAGGGTCGCTGTAGTCCATAGAAGCGCGCAGCAGTATCGCCCATTACTCTGTTCCGCGTATCTTGCGGCAATGGTCCAAGCGCTTGCGTGAAGCCGGCAAGCACTTCTTTCCAGATGCCTGCAAGCAGACACACCGGCCAGTCGCTTCCGAACATACAACGATCAGGGCCGAACAGCTTATACGTGTGTTGAACGTAGGGCTTAAGATGATCCGCAGTCCATTTCTTCGGCTCGGCTTCCGTGATCATGCCCGAAAGCTTCACGTAGACGTTGCGCGCCTGGGCCATGCGTTCCATGTCTTTTGCCCAGCCCATTGTCTGCTGTTTCGCAATCAAGGGCTTCGCGATATGATCAATCACCATCTGTAGCGAAGGAACCTTATCAAGAAGCTCGATGGCAACAGGCAGATGTTGTGGTCGCAGCAAAAGATCGTACGGGATCTTGCGGCGCTCAAGCTCTTTCAACCCTTGCAATACATCGGCGCGCAGCAGCCATCGATTGTCCGGCTCGTCATGCACGGGATGGCGAACGCCTCGAAACTTCCCGTCAGCTTGCAACGTGTCAAGCGTTTTGCCAAGCTGCGGATCTGTCAAGTCCACCCACGCGACCACTCCGAGGATGAACGGGTAGCGCTTAGCTAAATCCAACAGCCATGGCCCTTCACCGGCATCTGTTGTCGCCTGCACGACGACGCTGCCGTCAAAACGATTCCTTTCGAGAATCGGCTGCAGGTCTTCGGGCAAAAAGTTTCGCCGGATGGGAGAAGGAGAGGTCGGCATCCATTTGTATGGAAAGCGACTCAGATCCCAAAAGTGTTGGTGAGCATCGATACGCATAATGCGAGGGGAGTTCATCGATACGGTATCACGGACCCGTGCGCTACTATTACGAGTTGATGCACGAGTTCCGCCACGCAACCTGCAACGAAGCATTCAAAGACTACGACTTTCGCGACGCCTGTCGTCTCATCCGATCCATCGGGTACACGGGGATCGAAATCGCGCCGTTCACACTTGCGGCCGACCCGCTCGACATCTCGCCCGACAAACGCATCGAGTACCGCCGCATCATCAGCGAAGAAGGACTTTCCTTTGTCGGCTTGCACTGGTTAATGGTGTCCCCTAAGCCGTTGCACGTCACCACTGCCGATGAGAGCTTACGCAAGACCAGTTGGGAGTACGTGCGCAATCTCGTCGATCTATGCGCGGACTTAGGTCCTGGAGGCCTCATGGTCTTCGGATCTCCTAAGCAGCGCGGCACGACACCCGGCACAACTCGACAGGATGCGACCAGGCGGTGGCAGGAAGGACTGGCCGGTGTTGCTTCTCATGCTGAGGCTCGCGGCGTCACCATCCTGGTCGAGGCGCTGCCTGCAAGTCAGTGCGACGTGGTGCAGACGCTGGACGAGGCAGTGCGCTTTATTCGTGAGATCGGCAGCCCAGCCGTTCAGACCATGTTCGACTCGCACAATGCCGAAGATGAAGTCGAGAACCACGCCACGTTGGTGGAACGTCACTTTGACTTGATTCGCCATGTGCATGTCAATGAGATGGATGGCTCGCATCCCGGAGCAGGGGACTATAACTTCCTCCCCATTTTCGATGTCCTGCGGCGCAAGAACTACTCTGGCTGGATCTCGCTTGAAGCCTTCAACTTCGACTATGGTCCGGAGAAACTCGCTCGTGAATCGCTTCGCTACCTCGAATCTGTAATCGAAAGGCTACCTCAATGAAATCCAACTCGCGCGTGGCTGTCACCGGAGGCGCCGGCTTCATCGGATCCCAGCTTGTGCGTACACTGCTTGCCGGCGGCGCAGACCGCGTTGTCGTGATTGACAACCTGCTGAGCGGTCATGAGAAGAACCTGCAGGAGGTGCGCGATCGAGTCGACTTCCATCAGGTGGACATTTGCAACTACGATCGCGTGCTTCAATCCACGAATGGCTGCGAAACGGTGTATCACCTTGCCGCAATTCCCTCCGTGCCTCGCTCTATCGCGGATCCGGTTCCGTCGCACGATGTGAATATCAACGGCACGTTCAACGTCTTTCGTGCGGCTCACGAGAACAAAGTGCGGCGTGTGGTCTACGCGGCATCGTCTTCGGCCTATGGGGATACAGACGTGCTGCCCAAAACCGAATCCATGATGCCTCGTCCGAAGTCGCCGTACGCGATGCTGAAGCTCGTCGGCGAGTTATAAGGTAGCGTTTTATGTTCGTGATTAGGTTTGGAGGCGGTGTCGATGAGCTTCTTTAATGTGATTGG
>DASQDN010000138.1:0-5333 GCA_035634155.1 Bryobacteraceae bacterium
GGTCGCGAGCGGCGGTGTCGGCGCGGCGGGCTCGGAGGAGGCGCCAGTAGGAGTTGGCGACGACTTCGACGAGTGAGGCCTCGACGGCGTTTGCCGGCTTGTAGGTGGCGAAGAAGGAGTCGCGGAGTTCGGCGTAAGAGCTTGGATCCTCGTGCGGGAGAACGGCTGTGCTCGCGGTCATACCGTGCTTGAGGGCGTTGAATTTCACGACTGCTTTGCCGAGGTCCGTGACAGGGCCGGTGGATTTTTGGGCATTGCGCCGGTTTGCTTCGATCTGTCTCTGCGTGGCCATGGTTGGGCCTCCTTCGCTTGCGGTGTAAATGGGAAAAGGCCGGCTCGCCTTCCTTGTGGCGGTCCGGCCTCTTCTGTTTGCAGTGTATGCGGCGGGTGCAAGTTCCGGAGCTGGGTTGCGGCTTGATTGCGTTGTTTGGCCCTTTGTTTACAGGGTTGAAAATATTTCTTCCCCGGCTGTGAACGGCGATAGACGCGTCGCCGATTTCGATGAAGATCGCGCGCCGTTTGTCGGCGGTACCAGCATATTAGGTCTGCTCCGGGACGTGTAACTTGCCTCTCGATCCGCGGTTCTTTATCGGGTCGTTGTCCAAATGGTGTCTCACTACCGCATGGTTCCTTGTACATTTCGATAATTGCCCGGTGGATAAAATCGATGCATGGAGGAACTCCTTGGGAGGGACTTACTCGCGAAAACGAAACGGGCGCTCGAAGCCAATGAATGGAATGCTGTTGTGGGTTTGTGGCAGCCATGGATCGATGCGGGCGACGCCGAGGCGGAATACCAGCTCGCTTATCACTATCTGATGTGCACTCCACGCGATGACGATTCTACATGTGACCGAATGGAAGAACTGCTCAGAAGTGCCGCGGCGAAAGGTCATCCTGACGCAGTGTGGTTCCTAGCCACTCGTGGGGAAGGCTTTCGCGAAAGGAGCTCTGACTTCGATCAGGAACTGTTGCGCGCTGGGCAGCTTGGAAGCATTCTCGCGCAGCGAGCGCTCGGCGTCATGTATGCAACGGGAGAATGGTCCGCCCCTAAAGACCTCGCCGAGGCTGCACGGTGGTATAGGTTGGCCGCCGAACGAGGCGAAGCGGAGTCTCAGTACGATCTCGGCTTTATGCTGCTGCTTGGCGAGGGAGGGTCCAAGAATATCGAAGAAGGTATGATGTGGCTCGAGCGCGCTGCCGAACAAGGAGCGTCGAGCGCCTTTGGGTTGCTCGTGGACTGCTATAGCAACGGCTTCTGCGGTGTTCCTGTGAATACTGCTAAGGCTCAACTGTGGCGTCACCGAATGGAAGAATACGAGCGTAGACATCCGGTGCGACCGAGTCGCCGGTACTCAGTCGATGGCACCGTTTCTCAATCGTCACTTGATCGCTTATTAGCGATTGAGGGTGTGACTGGTTTCGGCTTCCTGGCCGGTGACCGTCACTTGGCTGTCTTCTACGAACGCGAAGCCATCAGTCCCGCCGAGCTCGACGAGAAGATCAGGGCCGCAGGGCTCTCGGACTTGCCTGGGGAGTGACAATCTTGACGTCACCGATCAACGCGGTGGAATATTGTGGTTTAGCCGGAACAGGTTCTGCGGATCGTACTTTGCTTTCAAAGTCCTGAGTTTTTCGAACTTCTCGGCTCCGTAGGCGGCGCGGGTGCGCTCGATTCCTTCGTCAGCGGTCATGTGATTAGCGTACGAGCACTGCATGACGAACGGTTGAGCTTCCGTCCAAACCTGACGGGCCCAGGCGATGTTCTCGTCATCGGCGCTGGCATTTTTCCAGTGCGTAAGAATCGACATTTCGAAGTGCGGTTCGCGGTGGTCGAAAGCCATCGCATCCTTGGGCACGCGCCGAATCTGGCCCTTGATCTCGAACAACAGAATCATCGAGAGAGGCGACGGCATCGCATTGGCGCCGTTTTCTAATACCTGTGCCAGACCTGGCGTGAGTTCGGAAACGAAGTTCGACTTCCAGTAATAGCGATCGCCAACGGGGAGGCCGTCGTCAACCATGCTCTGGACTGCCGTGTATGGCATGGGCTGGATGAGGTCGGCAACAGGGGGACCGAATCGTCGCAAGGGCTGCAGCACCCGTTCGCCTTCGGCCATGTCTCCCGCGTAGACCGCAATGATGGCTACCATGGGGACGCCCTCGGGCGAGTTCAGGAAGCCGATCGTCGTGTCGAGTTCGTCCGGGGTCCCTTTGAGATACTCGCTATGAAATGCGATTAGTTCGGATGCTCTTTCTCGTGGATACAGCAGCATGCCCCCGAGAACCTGATCCAGCGGATGCAGTTTGTAGCGGAACGACGTGACGATGCCGAAGTTGGCGCCGGCGCCGCGCATCGCCCAGAATAGATCCGTGTTCTGGTCCGCACTTGCGGTCAGACGTTCGCCCTCGGCGGTGACGACATCGAGCGAAAGCACGTTATCGCACACCGCGCCGTGCTTGCCCATCAGGTAACCAAGCCCGCCGCCCAGCGTAAGCCCGGCGATTCCGGTGTGCGACACCTGTCCTCCGGTTGTGGCGAGACGGTGGGTCTGAGTGGCGGCATCGAACTCGCCCCATAGGACGCCGGGTTCCGCGATTGCCTCCCGGGCCGCCGGATCGACCTGGATGCCCTTCATCAGCGACAAGTCAATCATGAGCCCGTCCTGACAAACGGCAGCACCGGTGATGTTGTGACCGCCGCCTCGGATGCTGATGGGCAGCCCTTCTTTGCGAGCAAGACGGATGGCCGCTTGCACGTCCTGCGGCGTTCTGCATTGCGCTATGAGGGCCGGCTGGCGATCGACCATGCCGTTCCAAACTCGACGCGCCGCGTCGAACCCAGCATCGGACGCCGTTAACAATGGACCGCTGAAGCCCCACTCCTTCACAACCGATGCGATCGCAGGATTTGCCATGTCACTCCTTTATTGGAAGGTAAGATCATACACCAACGCGGCGCCCGGTCCGGAGGGTAGAGATATACTGAGACCGCCCGAATCCGCGAGGATTCTGTGCGACCTTCCTGATGGAGGATATCTTCTCTATGCCTGGAACACCGATGGACCGACGATCTTGGCTCCGAACGATGATGGCGCCGGCCGCGTTGATGACGCTGGACGCGACGTTTACGGCTGAGCGCACGGACGCCGCCGCAGTGGGTCCTAACGACAAGATCAAGGTCACTAAGATTGAGACTTTTGTCCTGACGAACTCGTGGGTGTTCGTCAAGATCTCCACGGATGCCGGCGTGACGGGTTGGGGCGAGATGCTGAAGGACGACGCGAAGGCATGCGCTGCCGGAGCGTTGGAAGTTTCCGACTATCTGGTTGGGCAGGACCCGACGCGGGTTGCCTTCCACTGGCAGGCCATTCATCGTGGCGCGTTTTATCGCGGCGGTCCCATCAAGACCGCGATCCTCAGCGGTATCGATCAGGCCCTTTGGGACATCAAGGGCAAAGTTTATGGCGTGCCGGTGTATAAGCTGCTCGGCGGACCTACGCGGGATCGCGTGCGGGTTTACGGCACGGTAAGTGAGAAGACCGGCGTCAACGCTATGAAGGTGCAGTTGAAGAACGCGTCCGATCGCCCTCCCTTCAAGTACAACGAAGGTCCGAAGTACGTGGAAGAAGTGGCGGAGCGATTCAAGGCGCTTCGCGACAAGCACGGGCCGGGAGTGGATATCGGCGTCGAGTTTCACGGCGAGGTTCAGCCGCCAACCGCGATGCGGTTGATGAAAGCGCTGGAGCCGTACAATCCCTGGTTCTACGAAGAAGTAGTACAGGCGTTGAATGTGGACGTAATGGCGGAGCTTGCAAAGAAGACGAGCGTGCCTCTGGCGACCGGCGAGCGCATCTTTACCAAGTGGGGCTTCCGCGAGATCTTGGAAAAACGTGCTGCCTACATTCTGCAGCCGGATGTTTGCTACGCGGGAGGCATTACAGAGTTACGGATCATCGCGGGTATGGCCGAGGCTTATTATTCGCCGCTCGCGCCGCACAATCCACAGGGGCCCTGCTCGCTTGCGGCGAGTTTGCAGGTTGCGGCGTCGATCCCGAATTTCCTGATTCAGGAGCGCGGCGATAACGAGCATGACAATCTGCTCGCCAAGCCGCTTCCCCCGGTGGTGAATGGGTATCGTCCGCTTCCCACCGATCCGGGGCTCGGGATTACGATTGACGAGAATAAGCTAATGGCGCAGGTGGGGGAGCCTCGGCCTTATCGTGCGCGTTTCGATCCGGATGATGGGTCGGTGGTTGACTGGTAGCCGCGGATGTTCGTATTGGCGCGTGTGGGGCAAATGGGGACAGCCCGCTGATGGGCGTGTCGGTTGGGGGTTGCTTGTGTGCTAGGGTGCTGTCCCCATTTGCATGGGCGTGTTGGGGACAGCCCGCTGATGGGCGTGTCGGTTGTTGGGGTTGATTGTACGTTAGGGTGCTGTCCCATTGGCATGGGCTCGTGTGAGTTAGGGCGCGGTCTTCGTTTGTATTCGGAACATGAAGCAACTCGACACACTTAAGTGGTTTGTCTATTATCCGGCGCTGGCGTTTATTGTCGTTACTACGGCAATCGGCGTTTATTACATCAACACGGAAAGGCTCTCGCCGGTAAAGGTATTTGAATCGCCGCTGCGCTCGGGTGACCGCGTTTTTATCGTTACGGGTCAGTGGAAGACCAACATCAATTTCCAGGGTGCTGGAGACACCGTCCTTCGCACTACCGACCTGCACGTCGATCTTTGGTCGTTCGATGCTCGCACGGCGGAACCGAAGTGGCGGCAGCGGTTGCAGACCGAGCGCAATGGGGCGATGATGAATCGCGAACTGATCGGCGCGCAGGGTGACGTTCTGTGGGTATCGACACCCATGGGTCCGATTGCGGCATCTATGACGGATGGCGCGATCAAGGCCAACAGTGAAAGCATTGAGTCTCGGAACCCGCAATTAAAGGGATTGCTGCCGCGCGAACGCCATTACTATCAGTTCGACGCCCAGGGATTGTTGCTGACCACAGCCGATGCGCGGAAGTGGCGATTGGACCCGGAAACGTTTGTGGCCTCTCCTGGGCAGCCCGCTACCGGTGAGACTCCTCTGGGTCATGGCGTCATCTTTCCGCGATATTGGACGCCGAATTCGACAGCCTCGTTTGTGACCCGCTCGCTTAACATTCCAGGGTATTGGCTCGGTGTACTTAACCAGGAGGAGGCGGCGAGCTTTGCCAAGACCAACAGCATTGGCGGCATCGATCTGCAATCACGCCGCTCGTTGTATGGCGCGCGCGCAGTGGAGGCGAATAACTTCTTCGGGCGTTATTTAAAATACCAGGATTTCAAG
>DASQDN010000139.1:0-7939 GCA_035634155.1 Bryobacteraceae bacterium
ATCGGTCTCGAGGACTGGCTACCGATTTCGCTGGGAATTGGCTTGACTTCCGCGGCTTTGAAAATCACAACGCCGTGGATCGTGAGCGTTTCCCGGCCTTCACCAATCAGTTGCGGCAGGCCATGTTTGAGGAGCCGATTCGATACATCGCCGATATCATCCGCAATGACAAACCCGTACTGGAAATGCTCTACGGTAACTACACATTCGTGAACCCGGTGCTGGCACAGCATTACGGCATGCCGGTCCCGGCGGGCTCTCCGGACGAGTGGACGCGAGTCGAGAACGCACGGACTTATGGCCGCGGCGGACTTCTGCCCATGGGGGTATTTCTGACGCGTAATGCTCCCGGCCTGCGCACTAGCCCCGTGAAGCGCGGATACTGGGTTGTCCGCCGGGTCCTCGGTGAAGTCATCCCACCGCCCCCGCCGAACGTTCCGGAACTGCCGCAGGACGAAGCCAAGTCCGAGTTGGCCGTTCGCGATCTGCTGGCGCAGCACCGCAACAATCCCGCTTGCGCCTCGTGCCACGCCCGATTCGACTCCTTTGGGTTATCCTTTGAAGGCTACGGACCGGTCGGCGAGCGCCGCACGAAAGATCTTGCCGGACGAGCCGTGGACGCGAAAGCTTCCTTCCCCGGCGCCGGTGAGGGCGAAGGGCTCAAAGGAATACAGGATTACATCCGGGCCCACCGCGAGAAGGACTTCGTAAATAACCTCAGCAGCAAACTGCTCGTCTATGCGTTAGGGCGCTCGTCCGTACTCTCGGACGAGCCGCTGTTGGATCGCATGCGCGCCAAATTGATCGAAAGCGGATATCGTATGTCTGCGCTCATCGAAACCGTTGTATCCAGCCCGCAGTTCCTGAACCGGCGCGATCCGGATGCCAACCAGGAGAAGAGTGACTAAAATGCCAGATCAAAGCAAATCTTCGTCGAAACGAATCGCGCGCCGTGCCGTTCTTCGCGGCGCCGGCGTCACCATGGCATTGCCCTGGCTCGAGTCTTTCTCGGCCATGGCCTCTACCACCGGAACGTCTGCTTTCCCTAAGCGGTTCGGGGTCATCTTCCTCGGCAATGGTGTCAATGAGGAGCATTGGGGGGCCGAAGGCTCTGGCGCTGCGATGAAGCTGAGCAAGTCGCTCATGCCGCTGGAGCCGATGAAGCACAAGATCAACGTCGTCCATGGACTCTTCAATAAGATGTCCACCGGGCTCGGCATTCATCCGCCCCAGACCGGGAGCCTCCTCACCGGCGCTACGCTTCTCAAAGGCGCCGTGGTTCGTTCTGGCATCTCCGTCGATCAAATGATCGCGAACCATGTCGGTCAGGAAACTCTGCAGCCCAGCCTGGTGCTCGCTTGTGAACAGCCGCTGACCGGTTATCACGAGACGAACTTCTCGCTCGCCTACAGCTCGCACATCTCCTGGCAGAGCCCCGATTCGCCCGTTCCCAACGAAGTTTATCCCTCGCTTGCGTTCGATACGCTCTTTGAGAACCGTGGCAGCCTCCTGAATATCAGCATCTTGGATCGCGTAAAGGATCGAGCGAACCGGTTGAGCCGGAAGATCAGCTCCAGCGATAAGAGCAAGCTGGAAGAATACATGACCAGCGTTCGCGAGGTGGAAAAGCGCGTCGACGGCATGCGCAAGGCCAAGGATCGCGCCGACGACCTGGCCAAGCAGAAGAACAAGCCGGCATTAGCGATGGAGCGTCCGGCAAACGGCTTGCCCGAAGATCTTCGCGAACACTCCAAACTGATGCTCGATCTGATCGCAATCGCGTATCAGACCGACAAGACCCGTGTGGCTTCACTCCTGATTTCGCGCGATCTCTCCGCGATGTATTACCCGTTCCTTGGAGTAAATCAGGCGCACCACGGAGCCTCGCACGATAACAAGTCGGACGGTTACGAGAAGATCACGCGCTGGCACGTCGAACAGTTCGCTTACCTGGTCTCTAAACTCGATTCTATGCCCGAGGGCGACGGCACCGTGCTCGACAACACGTGTCTGATGTTCCTCTCAAATCTATGGATCGGCCGGACCCATGACAATTCGCGCCTGCCCCTGGTATTGGCTGGCGGGCTCGGCGGAACATTGAAAACGGGTCGCACCCTCGACTATGTGAAAGCCGGCGACGACAACCGCAAGATGTGCAGCTTGTATCTTTCACTGATGGATCGCATGGGGATGAAGGTCGACCGGTTCGGCGACGCAGACACCCGCCTGCAGAACCTGTAAGAATAATGCGCCTCCTGGTACTGGCGGCCGGTTGCCTCCTGGCGACTGCAGCCGAGCCGCCATTGCCGTCTCTGGCCGCTGAACCGGTTCGAGATGGCTCCGCCATCCGGATTCGGAATACAGCGACGGTGCCGCTTTCCGCCTTCATCGTTGAGATCGTCGACTACCCTGGTAATCGCTTCCGCATGGTTCAAGACGAGCTGTGGGGCCAACCCATCGCATCCGGCCAGCAGCGCGAGTATCGCACCGCGGCCTTGATGCCCGGCGCCGTTCCCGAGTACCTCAAGGTGCAGGCGGCCATCTATAGCGATGGCACAACCGCTGGTCAATTGACGCACATTGCAATCCTCCTAGACGGTAGACGCATTTCGCTGCGTGGCATTCGAGCCGTGCTCGATCGCGTCTCGTCCGCTTCGCCTTTGGAGAACGCCCACATTATCGCGTCTCTCCAGGCGTGGAAGGAAACAATTGCGCCGGAGCTTCGGTTTGTGGTGGACACGGCCATCCGGATCGTAAAGAGTGAAGGAGTTGCTGCGATGGTGGACGAATACAAGCGAGCTGAGCGGCTGCTCGCTTCCAGCAAGCCGGATCTCCACTAGCCGATTACTTTCGGCGCGATGTACGTCCCGCCGGCATTGTGACGACCGATGGGGCGCCTGCGCTAATCTAGAAGTAGTATTCGCATGGCAAAGATCAACGAGATCATTGGATCGGCGGCGGCCATCGCCAAGGGCATGAGTGTCACCTTCAAGGAGATGCTGCAGCCCACTCTGACCGACGCTTATCCCGACGCTCCACCGAACTTCCAGGAACGATTTCGCGGCGTTCATGTGCTGCAGCGGGATGAGAATGGCCTGGAGAAGTGTGTCGCGTGCTTCCTCTGCTCGGCTGCCTGCCCGGTGAACTGCATCTACATCGAGGCGGCGGAGAACGAAGAGAAGATGCGTATGAGCGGCGGCGAGCGGTTTGCGTCGGTGTACAACATTGACTACAGCCGCTGTATCTTCTGCGGCTACTGCGTAGAAGCGTGTCCGACCGACGCGGTTACTCACGGCCATGGATTCGAGATCGCCAGCTTCAATACCTCCACGCTCGTTTACCGAAAAGAACAGTTGCTAGCTCCCATTCAACCGGGAATGAAGGGCTCGGTTTCCGTCGACGAAGAAGAAGTCCCAGCCTCCCATTAGGCGCGAAACCAAACAGAAAGGCCCGGTAGCTCTCTCGAGCCCCGGGCCTGTTTCCGTTATAGGTAGCCGAGCGGCTATTGCATGCCGTATTCGGCCTTGATCGCTTTCAGGTTCTCCGATGCCTGCAACTGCACCGAACTATTAATCCCCATGCAGAGTTGTGTGAAGCGGATCGCGTCGTGCACTTTGATGCGATCGCCGGCTTCAGCCATCCGGTAGTTGACGTAACCAAGGTGATAGTAAGCGCCAGCGAGCATGTCGCTGTTCTTCAAGTGCGGGACAGCGGCGCGCAGGTGCTTGTCAGCGAGGCCAAAGCGCTCCTGCGTGCTGTACAACAGCCCGACCATCCAGTTGGCCGTACCCAGCATGTTGCGCTTCTTGCGATCCCACTCGACGTCTGAAATTTCTTCCGGCTTGCCCTTGGTTTCCAATAACTCCAGCAACTTCAGGGAGTACGCAATAATCTTCGCGTTCTCCTTGCGCTTCTGCATGTAGTGAGTGGCCACCATCAGCAGCAGGTCTTCGTTGTACTCGCCTTTCTGAAACTGGACTTCGGCGGAAGCTACCGCTTCCTCGATGTCGACCTGCCGAACCACCGTGGTCTGCGAGGTGCGCATCTGCGCCAGGTACTCGCTCATCGGGTTCCGCTGCTCCAGCGCCTCTATCAGGCTGGATTTGGTCTTCGAGTCCTTTGTCTGAAGCGAGGCGAAATACAGGGAGTACTCACTGTACTGCTCCACTTGCCGCGCGAAGTCGACCTTCTGCTTCCACTCGGCAATCTCTTCCTCGTCGCCATATTCAGGCTTTTTCACCTGCATGGCTTTTCGGGCAATATTGGAAGTCTGAGCGGACCATATCTTAATCAACGCCAGATCCTTCATCGCCTCTGCAGCTTTCAGACAATTGTGTGCCGCCGCCACATCCAGCGCATCCAGACTTAAAATTCGGGTGCCTGTAGCGAACACCTTATCGTAAGCCTTGGTCTCCAAATAGTGGCTTTGCATGTGCGATAACACCCAGCCGACCGCCTCGTGATTTGGAAATTCCTTCGCGAACGTTTCCAAAAGACGGAACTTGGCCGCAGGGTCTTTCTCGTTGTCGATCTTTTGCAACAGCTGGCCTTCCTGGGTATCGACCTCGACCAATAACTTCTGGCCGACCATTGTCGTGGAAAAACAGAGTGCCAATAACGCTACCAAAAGAAACATCCGTGACATCGGTGCCTCCTTCGCACTGACGAGTGCCGCACCATCGGGTGCGCCGTCCAACGCCCTGCACATCTCAGAACGCCTCACCATTTCTCAATCGGCAAAGACGGCCGGAAAGTTTACGCTGGCCCATTCTTCACCGCGCTCCCCTATGTTGGCTGTAAAACAAATTAACCGCAGCACTTAGACGTCTGCCAGTTTCCTGAATCATACACCTTGAAAACATTTCGGCCAATATGCTGACACGCGTGAAAGTACTACGATTCCTGAAATATGGTTCTTATTGAATCAAAGTCGTATGGCTTTTTCTAAGTAGGGCTAGGTAATTAAACTGAGGCGCCGATTCCGTACGGTTGTCGCTGTATTAGCTCGGTTGACCGGACGGGCAGGAACGGTGTACGCTCATTCCTTCCAGGATGATACTGCCAACCACGTACGGCGCTGCCTTACTGCTGACAATTCTGTCCATGCTCTGCTGGGGCTCATGGGCGAATACGTTCAAGATGTCCCGGAAATGGCGCTTCGAACTGTTCTACTTTGACTACGCCTTCGGACTCTTGTTGGCCGCCGTCGTCGCAGCGTTCACCTTCGGCAGCATGGGTGACGAACTGTCCGTCATGGACAATTTCCTGATTACCGGGAAACGGCAAATGGCAATGGCGTTGGTTGCCGGGGCAATCTTCAACCTCGCCAACATGCTCCTGGTGGCCGCCATCTCCATTGCCGGATTATCCGTCGCATTTCCCGTCGGCATCGGATTGGCCCTTGTGATTGGCGTCATTTGGAACTATATTCTGCGACCGGCCGGCAGCCCTGTGCTCCTGTTCGGAGGCGTGGCGGTCGTGATCACCGCTATTTTGGTGGATGCCATGGCCTATCGCGAGTACGGCGTCGGAGCTAAGAAGTTCAGCTTAAAGGGACTCCTACTCAGCCTCGTGAGCGGTGTTCTGATGGGTTCTTTTTACCCCTTGATTGAGATGTCGCGGGTAGGTGAGATAGGGCTCGGGCCGTATTCCGCGGCGCTGCTGTTCGCTGTCGGGGTTCTAGTCACGACCTTCGTGTACAACCTTTACTTCATGAACTTGCCCGTTCAAGGCCAACCGGTGGGGTTCGGGGCGTACTTCGGGGGCGGCCTGCGCAATCACGCGCTCGGCTGGATCGGAGGCATCGTCTGGTGCACCGGGGCTGTCGCCAACTTCGTTGCGGCCTCCGCGCCTCCCGACGTAAACGTCAGCCCCGCCATGAGCTACGCCATGGGTCAGGGGGCGACCCTCATCTCCGCGCTTTGGGGATTGCTGGTGTGGAAGGAGTTCGCCGGCGCCAGCGGCCGCGTCAAGATGCTGCTCACCGTCATGATCGTGCTCTTCCTGGTCGGCCTCGGGATGGTGTCGGTGGCCCCGCTATACGGCGGCGAGTAGCCGTTCGAGCACCGCGCGAGCGTCGCCCGCGAAGCTACCCTGAGCCAGCGTGGCAGCGCCGCCGCCGCGCCCGCCAAACTCGGCCAGTAGGGGCTTTAGCAGGTTGCCGCAATGCACGCCCGAATCCGCCGAGCTCGCCAGCAGCACCGACGGAGGCGCTTCCGCTACGGCGACATAGACGGCTTTCCCTCCGCCGGTAAACGCGTTGGCTTCGCTTCGCACCTCATCGCCGAGCGGACCCGTCGGCAGTAGCTTTCGCGCGATCCTAAGCCCACGGTCATTCGGGTTTGTTTCGGAGTACAGCGTCCGGCCCTGCAAGCCGGCGAGTTCGGCCAGCAGCTTCTGACTGGCCTTCTCAGCGTCTTTCAGTCGTTCCGCCGCCGCTGCCGCCAACTGCGGGTATTCCCGGGTCCGGAAGTTGTAGTCAGCTCGGGCACACTCGACCGCCCGGCCCCCGCACACGAACTCCAGCCGCACGTTGCCACGCATCTTGTCTGTCGACCGCAGCAGGATCGCGCCGATTTCCCCTGTGGATCGCACGTGCGTGCCCCCGCAGGCGCTTCGGTCGAGCGAGTCGATGGTCACCACCCGGATCAATCCGGTTCGTTCTGTAGCTTTTCGCAGGCCCACCACCGTGGCGGC
This sequence comes from Bryobacteraceae bacterium, assembly GCA_035634155.1. Taxonomy (GTDB): domain Bacteria; phylum Acidobacteriota; class Terriglobia; order Bryobacterales; family Bryobacteraceae; genus DASQDN01. Next base: position 6,697 of record DASQDN010000139.1, read on the forward strand.
GTCCTCGACGTCGACGTGGACCGGCCGGTTCTCCTGGACGACGGCATTGGCCCGGCGCTCCGCCTGTTCGAGTTGCTCCCGCGTGACGGAAGACGCAGCAAGGTCGATGGTGGACGAAGCAGCGCCCATATGGAAGCTAACTGTCTGAACTTGGAGCAGATCCGCCAGCACAGCCGAAAGCAGATGCTGGCCGGTGTGCTGCTGCATGTGGTCGAACCGGCGATCCCAGTCGACCGTGCAGTTGGGTTCGTTTCCTTCGCCGAGCGGCCCGGCCAGCACATGCACGATGCGGTCATCCTCGTCCAGCACATCGACAACCCGGACGCCCTCCATCTCGCCCAGGTCGTAGGGCTGACCACCGGAGGTCGGGTAGAAAGCCGTACGGTCGAGGATCACGCGCGAGCCGTCCGCGCTCGTCTCCAGCACCTGCGCGCGAAACGAAGCCAAATAGGAATCGGAGTAGTACAGGCGTTCGGTCGGTTTACTCAATCGCGATCGTCACCCGGTTGCTGGTCCCTTCCGTATCGCTCACCAACGAGATCGGAACGGCATTCCCGCGCGGAGCGCCTTCCGGGATCGTGACGTTGACCTGGTATAGTCCGACGAAGTTCGGTGTCAGGCCGGCGTAAAGCGGCGTGACCTCGATCGGGCTGCTGAACGGGCCCGGGGTCCCGAACAGGACCCGGAAGTTCCCCGGCGCGCGACCGAGAGGGTCGGTCGGAGCAGCGGCGCCGCTTTGAACCGCCGGGGTTGTCTGACCGAAGCCAATGGCGTACAGAGTCAACGTTTCGCCGGCACGGGCAGGGCGGCTGTTCAGGCCCGGAGTTCGCGGAATCGGGAACGACCCGTCCTGATTGACGGCGATTCCGTGATCGTCGATCGTCAGCCGTAGCAGGCGAGGCTGCGACCTGCCGATCTGCATTGACACGCCGTTACCCTTTTGGCCGCCTCTTTCGACCCGGACGATGGCAGTCCCCACAGGCGTGTCGTAAGGAACCTGGAAATTGATCTGTCCGGCGGAGGCGAAATACAGGGGAGCGGGCCGGTCATTCACCAGAACCCGTGTACCGGCGATCTCGGTCGGGAGTGGCAACGTTGTAGGCTGTGTTACAGTACCGGTCGCGAATCCAATCCCGAAGATCGCCGAAATGCCACCAGGAGACTGGACATCCGGCTCGAACGTAGCGTTGTTCACGACTCCGCCGAAGAAGGCCACAGGCGCATTCGGCTGCGCGGCTTCAAG
>DASQDN010000140.1:0-9905 GCA_035634155.1 Bryobacteraceae bacterium
CGTATGCCGAACTCGTCTTCCTCCAAGTGCAATGGCCGGATTTCGACGCGAACCACCTTCATGACGCAATAGCCGCATTTCACAGCAGAGATCGGCGCTTTGGCGCGGCTCCCGCCGCATGAGATAAGCTGCTGGGTATGAATCGCAGAAGTTTCCTGGCGGCAGCGACCGGAGGAACCCTCGCAATGACCTTCCCTGCAGGCGCCGCGGACGCTAGGTCCGGAATCATCGAACTGACGTATGTGCGGATGCGCAATACGCAGGACGCGATGGCGCAGCGCACTAATGATTACCTTGCCAAATCGTACCTTCCCGCGGTGCAGCGCGCAGGAGCGAAGCACGTCGGCGCCTTTTCGCCCATCATAGGTTTAGGGAGCCCGTCCACAATCCTTCTGGCTGATTATCCTGACGCATCGACGTGGGAAGCGGCCGGTCGCAAGCTGAGCGAAGACAAGGAAGCCCAAAAGGCTTACGATGCCGTGTACGGTGTGAGTTCCTTGCCTTTCCTGCGAATGGAAACAATGATCTTCCGCGGCTTTCCCAGCGTGCCGATGATCGAGCCGCCCGCCGCGCGCGAAGGAAACCGGTCGCACGTATTCGAGCTTCGATCATACGAATCGACCAGTCCGCGCTCGCTGGCTCGGAAGATACGCATGTTCGAGGAAGGCGAGACCGCCCTGTTCCGGAAGATCGGCATGAAGGTGGTGTTCTTCGGAGAAGCGCTGGCGGGGCCGAATTTGCCCCAGCTAACGTACATGCTCGCCTTTGACGATGCCGCCCATCGCGACAAGGCTTGGGCCGAGTTCGTGGCGCACCCGGAATGGAACAAGATGAAGAACATGCCCGGTGTTAGCGATGGGGAAATTGTGTCCAACATCAGCAACGCCCTACTGCGGCCGTTGCCCTTCTCGGGTATCAAGTAAACGCAATGCCGGCTCTGGCCGCGTTTTTGCGGGGGATCAATGTGGGGCCTCACAAGCGCATGAAGATGGACGCGCTACGAAAGCTGTTCGCCGATCTCGGCTTCGAGGACGCAACGACGTATCTGCAGAGCGGCAACGTTGTATTTCAATCCGCTGAGCCAAGCAGCCCCAAACTGGTCCGGCAAATCGAGGAAGGCATCGAGCAGGCCTTCGGGTTCCGCTCGGAGGTGATCCTTCGCACCGCCGAGCAGATGCGAGAGGTTGTCGACGCCAATCCGTTTGCCGGCAGAGATGGGATCGAACCATCGAAACTGCTAGTCCTCTTCTTCGCGACCCCAATTTCGGCCGAGGAGAAGAGGGCAGTGCAGCAATTTTATGCCGATCCGGAAGAGATAGCCGTGAGAGATTCCGAGCTCTACATCTACTACCCAAGCGGGATCGGGCGGTCTAAACTCGACGGAAAGTTGGGAAAAGCACTAAAAACCAGCGCTACGGGACGGAATTGGAATTCCGTAGTAAACGTACTCGCCCTAATGAGCAAAACCGCTTAAGAAACCACTGATAGACGAAACCGTCCGAACGGGGGATAATGGGTGTATCTATGGAGCAGACATCGGGCGCGGGCCATTCCTTCGTTCCCGACGGAGTTTAATTTGTGAAGCGTGCTGGATCCGACGACTCATTGCGTTGTTCGTTTTGCCACAAGAGTCAGGACGTCGTAGGTAAGCTGATCTCCTCCCCCAGTGACTACCCGCGTGCCTACATCTGCGACGAATGCATTGCCGTTTGTAACTCGATCCTGGAAGATGATCGCCAGGAACAGCCCTACGGCGCTCCCCATAAGTTACCCAAGCCACTGGAACTGAAGGAGTATCTTGACCAGTACGTCATTGGTCAGGATGCCACCAAGAAAAAGCTGGCGGTAGCGGTTTATAACCACTACAAGCGCATCCAGATGAACAAGCAGCGCGGGGGTGATGTTGAGCTTTCCAAGTCCAACATCCTTCTGATCGGTCCCACCGGGACCGGAAAAACGCTGCTGGCCCAAACCCTGGCTCGCATTCTCGATGTGCCGTTCGCGATCGTAGACGCGACCACGCTAACCGAAGCGGGGTACGTCGGCGAAGATGTCGAAAACATCGTATTACGGCTGCTTCAGAATTCGGATTGGGATGTTCAGCGCTGCCAGACCGGCATCATCTATATAGACGAGATCGACAAAATCGGCCGAAAGGACGAGAATCCATCGATCACGCGCGACGTCTCGGGTGAAGGCGTCCAACAGGCGCTGCTGAAGATCCTGGAAGGAACCATTGCGAACGTGCCACCGCAGGGTGGCCGCAAGCATCCTCACCAGGAGTTCACGCCGGTGGATACCTCGAACATTCTGTTCATCTGCGGCGGCGCGTTTGTCGGCCTGGACAAAGTGATTTCCCGCCGCGTGGGAACGCGCGCCATCGGCTTTGCCGGTCCGGACGATCTACAGGACAGCGGACGTAAGGGTCTGCACATGCGTCGCGACATGACGCTAATGGAACAGATCCAACCTGTCGATCTGATCAAATTCGGGTTCATCCCGGAGTTCATCGGCCGTTTGCCGGTGCTTGGAATGCTGGAAGATCTGGACCGGGACGCTCTGGTGCAAATTCTGACGAAGCCGAAGAACTCGATCATACGTCAGTACCAGAAGCTGTTCGAGTTTGAAAATGTTAGACTGAGGTTTACCGACGAGGCGCTGGAAGCGGTGGCTCAGCTTGCGACTGAGCGAAAGGTTGGCGCTCGCGGCTTGCGGATGATCCTCGAAGATCTGATGTTGGATCTGATGTACTATCTCCCCTCGTACAAGAAAGTCCGGGAATTCCTGGTGACGAAGGAGATGGTTGTTACGCAGAAGATCAGCGTGACACTACTCGAAAAGGCGGGCTAAGCAAAGGCCCGCCGCCGATCTGGCGGCGAACACCCGCTCGCGATGGTGAATATTTCGCGGGACGTTCTGCATCACACTACACATGCTCACCTCGAAAGAGAAATCCGACACTAGACGATTGCCGATGATGCCCATTCGGGACGTCGTCATCTTTCCGTACATGATGACGCCGTTTGTCGTGGGTCGGGATTCGAGCGTCCGTGCGCTGGAAGAGGCGCTGGCGGGCGACAAGAAGATCTTCCTGGCAACCCAGCACGACGCGAGCGTGGACGAACCCCGTCCCGACGAAATCTATTCTGTAGGCACCATTGCCAACATCGTGCAGAGCCTGAAGCTGCCCGATGGAAACATCAAGGTGCTGGTGGAAGGCGTCGAGCGCGCGAAAGTGGTTTCGGTCGGCGAAGATGAAGGTTTCTTCCGTGCCGTGGTCCGTACCTCCAGCTATCGGGTGGAGACGGGCTCGCAACTGGACGCGCTAACCAGCCGGGTCACGACGCTGTTTGAGCAATACGTCAAGCTCAGCCAGAACCTGAATTACGAGACCATGATCGCCGCCATTCGTGTGGACGAGCCAGGCAAACTGGCCGACACCGTGGGCGCGAACCTGCAACTGAACATCGAAGAGAAGCAGGAACTTCTTGAAATATTCGATCCCATCGACCGGCTGACTCGTGTCGCGGAGATGCTGGATATCGAGATCGAGAAGCTGAACGTCGATCGCACCATCCAAGGCCGCGTGAAACGCCAGATGGAACGCGCGCAAAAAGAGTACTACCTCAACGAGAAGATCAAAGCGATCCAGAAGGAACTTGGGCGCGGCGAGAAGAGCGAATTCGACGAGCTGAAGAAGAAGATCGAAGCCGCCGGCATGACGAAGGACGCCTACGACAAGGCCCACGCCGAGTTGAAGCGTCTCGAACAGATGCCGCCGATGTCGGCCGAGTCGACGGTGTCGCGCAACTACCTCGACTGGTTGCTCGCGGTGCCATGGAAGAAGAAGAGCAAGGAAATTCGCGATCTGAACTTCGCCCAGGAAGTGCTCGAGTCCGATCACTATGGCCTGGAGAAGATCAAAGAGCGCATCCTCGAGTTCCTGGCGGTTCGTCGGCTGGTCAAGAATCCGAAGGGTTCGATCCTGTGTTTTGTTGGACCTCCCGGCGTCGGTAAAACCTCGCTCGGCATGTCGATCGCGAAAGCGACCGGCCGCAAGTTCGTCCGTATGTCGCTCGGCGGCGTCCGGGATGAGGCTGAGATACGCGGTCACCGCCGGACGTACATCGGCGCTCTTCCGGGTCAGTTGATCCAGATGATGAAGAAAGCCGGTACTCGGAATCCGGTGTTCATGCTGGACGAGATCGACAAAATGTCCATGGATTTCCGTGGAGATCCGTCGGCTGCGCTGCTCGAAGTACTCGATCCCGAGCAGAACTACATGTTCGTGGATCACTACCTGGACGTGGAGTACGACCTTAGTCAGGTCTTCTTCATTGCCACGGCGAACGTGATGCACACGATTCCCTCGGCCTTGCAGGACCGCATGGAAGTGATCCGTCTTTCCGGCTATACCGAGCTCGAGAAGATGGAGATCGCCAAGCGCTTCCTGGTAAGAAAGCAGATGGAAGGCACGGGCATGGCCGACAAGAACGTCCGCTTCACGGACGAGGGCCTGCAGGTGCTCATTCAGAACTATACCCGCGAGGCGGGTGTCCGCAATCTGGAGCGGGAAATCGGCAATGTCTGCCGTAAGATTGCGCGCAACGTCGTCAATAACATGAACGGCGAGGTGGTCACCGACCTGCCCCAGAGCATTATCCAGCCGCAAGTTGTGACAGAATTATTAGGGCCTGCAAAGTTCCGGGACCTGCAAACCGATAAGAAGAATGAGGTCGGCGCAGTGACGGGACTGGCGTGGACGGAAGTCGGTGGTCAGATTCTGACGACCGAAGCGACCACGATGGAAGGTCGCGGTAAGCTGAGCACTACCGGCAAGCTGGGCGATGTGATGCAGGAATCGGCACACGCCGCCATGAGCTACCTGCGGTCTCGGGCTCATCTGTTCGGACTTCCGCGGGACTTCTACCGTCACTTGGATATCCATGTGCACGTTCCCGAGGGCGCAATTCCGAAGGACGGGCCATCGGCCGGAATCACGATCGCAACCGCTATCTGCAGCGCGCTCACGGGCATCCCGGTCCGTGGCGACATTGCGATGACGGGGGAGATCACGCTGCGCGGGCGGGTGCTCCCGATCGGCGGACTGAAAGAAAAGCTGCTTGCGGCGCATCGCCACGGAATTCTGGAAGCGGTGCTGCCGAGCGACAACGAAAAGGACCTCCCGGATATCCCGGAGGCCATTCGGAAGCAGATGAAACTGCACTTCGTCGAAACAATGGACGAAGTCCTGAAGTATGCGCTGGAGCGATTGCCCGAGGCGCTGCCGCTACCTGCGGCGCCCGCGATAGAGTTGCCGGCGCGTTCGGGCGAAGAGAAATTGACGCATTAGGGCCTTCGGTGTGAAGAGCTGAGCGCGCGACCGCTGGATGTCGGGCGCTTCCAGCGCCACCCGGCCGGAGGTCCTGCAAACTGAAACTCCGAAAGCCCATGCCCACGGAGGTAATTGCCGAGTTTATCCTCAGCGCAGCCGAGCCGGACCAGTTCCCGCCGGAGACGCTTCCGGAAATTGCCTTTTTGGGCCGGAGCAATGTAGGAAAGTCCAGTCTGCTGAACTGCTTGACGGGCAAGAAGGGTTTGGCGTTCACCAGCTCCAAACCGGGTTGTACGCAGTTAATTAATTTCTTCCGCATCAACGGGGAAATGCACTTCGTCGACCTGCCGGGATACGGCTATGCTCGGGTGCCGTTGGATGTGAAGGCCCGCTGGAAGAGCCTCATAGAATCCTACCTGTTGAAACGGAATACCCTTACGAAAGCAGTGGTGCTCCTTGATGGGCGGCGCGGGTGGATGGAGCAGGACCTGGAATTGAAGGATTGGCTCGAATACCAGGGACTCCCATTTCTGGTGGTGGCCACAAAGTTCGACAAGTTAAATCAGAAAGAACAGCACCGCAGCCTCACATCGATACAAAAAGAACTGTCAGGCGGCGAACTGGTTCCTTTCTCGGCTGTAACAGGCCGGGGAGTGAGGGAAATTTGGCAGGCGATAACGAAATCAAAGACGTGACGGCAGGCAATCCCGAAGATAGGCCTACGGAAAAGCCGGCGGAGAAGCCTGTGGAAAAGCCGGACGGCGGCAAGCCGTCCGAGCCGAAGGCAACCGCTGAAGCTCCCAAGCAGGACGGGGCCCGAGCTGAGGCTCCGCCGCGTGCGGCGGGCAGCGGGGATGGACAATCGCAGCCGGGTGGCGGCGGTGCTCCTCGCCCGCGCCGTCAGGTACAGCAAGGCGCCCCGATTGCCCCGCAAGCGGGTCAGCCAATCGCTTCACAAGCTATGCGGGACCGCGGCGGAGATCGAGGGGATCGCTCTCAGCCGGGTGGCGGGGATCGTGGTGGAGCGGGCTCGTTCGACCGCGGTCAGCAGAACCAGGAGCGGGCAGCGGTAGCCCCTGAGCGGGCGGAAGCCCCGGCTGCGCAGGCGAGTCCGGCAGTCGCCCCCGCAGCGGCAGCGGCGACACCGCCTCCGCCTCCTCCTCCCACGGGCCTGTCGAGCCGCAATGGCAGCAACACGCTCGATCTGGTTGAGCTGAAGGACATGAGCATTCAGCGCCTGAATCAGGTCGCCAAGGATCTTGGCGTCAGCGGGGGCGCTGGCCTGCGAAAGCAGGAACTCATCTTCAAGATATTGCAAACGCAGGCCGAAAAGAGCGGTCTCATCTTTTCCGAGGGCGTTCTCGAGTGCCTGCCGGACGGGTTTGGTTTCCTCCGCGCACCTGAATACAACTACCTTCCGGGCCCGGACGACGTGTACGTCTCGCCGTCGCAGATCCGCCGCTTCGATCTGCGGACCGGCGATACAATTTCCGGTCAGATCCGCCCGCCAAAGGAGGGCGAACGCTACTTTGCGCTCATCAAAGTTGATGCTATTAACTTTGAGCCGCCAGAGGAGTCGCGGAACAAAATCTTCTTCGACAACCTGACGCCGCTGTATCCGGCCGAACGGTTGAAGCTGGAAACCACCCGAGAAAACAACTCCGGTCGCGTGATGGACTTGCTGACGCCCATCGGCAAGGGGCAGCGCGGTCTTATCGTCGCTCCACCGCGAACGGGTAAGACGATGTTGCTGCAGAACATCGCCAACTCCATTACAGTTAATCACCCGGAAGTGACGCTAATTGTTCTGCTGATCGATGAACGTCCCGAAGAAGTCACCGATATGCAGCGCTCGGTTAAGGGCGAAGTGATCAGCTCGACCTTCGATGAACCGGCGACCCGGCACGTGCAGGTGGCGGAAATGGTGATCGAAAAGGCCAAGCGGCTGGTGGAGCACAAGAAGGACGTTGTGATCCTGCTGGACTCGATTACACGTTTGGCCCGCGCCTACAACACCGTGGTTCCGCCCTCCGGAAAAGTGCTTTCCGGCGGTGTGGATTCGAATGCTCTGCAGCGGCCGAAGCGGTTCTTCGGCGCGGCGCGCAATATCGAAGAAGGCGGCTCTTTGACGATTGTGGCTACGGCGCTGGTCGATACCGGAAGCCGCATGGACGACGTTATCTTCGAAGAGTTCAAGGGCACGGGCAACATGGAAATCCACCTCGATCGCAAGCTGGTGGACAAGCGTGTTTTCCCGGCGATCGATATCAACAAGAGCGGCACTCGAAAGGAAGAGCTGCTGATGCCGCGCGAAGAGCTGAATCGGGTTTGGGTGCTCCGCAAGGTTCTAAACCCGTTGTCGGCGACCGAATCCATGGAACTGCTGCTGGATAAGCTGAGCAAAACCCGGAGCAACGCCGAGTTTTTGGGCGCAATGTCGGGCTGAGAACCTCAATTTGACGTTTCGTTAACCGTTTACGCGGGTGAGCGCCGTTTCTCACCCGCTTTCCTCCCGCCAAAGATAACCTTCCGCATCGATTCTTCGTCTTAACGTTTCCAAGGTATGGTACATCCGTGAAGTTGGCCTGTAAGGGATTGCGAGGCATTCCAAATGAGTAGCGGCGCAGCTTCGCCGGGACGCGAGCCCGTCGGTCCGAAAATTCCAGCGCCCGCCCCCACTCTCGTGCCGTCAAAGCCGAAGCGCTCTGGCAACAAGTGGATCGTGTGGTTGTTGGCGTTGATCGTAGTGGGTGTGGCTGCCGAGCGAGCCCTGAACTCAGGGCGCCAGGATACTAGCGGCGGCGGTGGCTCCTCCACCATTGCGGCGGTGCGCACAGTTGCGTTTTCTCAAGGCTCGGTGGTGAAGACGCTTCGCTTGACGGGTACCACAGGCGCGGAAAAGTATTCTTCGTTGATCGCGCCTCCGTTGCGAGGCAATCGCAACACGGCAGGCGGCGGGCGTGACGGCAACTACCGAAACGCTGGCGGCGGTGGTGGCGGCGGTTTCGCCATCCAATCGAACGGCGGTGGCGGCGGCCGTGGCGGTGGCGGCGGCAACACGGGCGGCGGCGGCGGTGGCGGACGGGACGGCGGCGATGGTGGCGGCGGCGGCGGCGGTGGAGCTGCGACTGCGTCTTCCGGCGGCGGTTCGTCTGCTTCGGTGGCGTCTACTAGCGGTCAATCCGCGGGCGGTTCGGCTGCTTTCCGGTCTGCTACGTCTCGCGTGTCAAGTGGCACGGCAACCCGAAGCACCGGTTCTAACGTAACGGTCTCATCTTCCTCCACTGCGTCATCCGCTCCGGTGTCCACCGGGGGCGGTGGTGGCGGTGGCGGAGCGGCAGGTGGCGCCGGTGGTGGCGGCAATGAATTCGCTCTGATCCTTCAGGACGCTGTAAAGCCCGGCAGTCAAGTGAAAAAAGGAGCCGTGGTTGCGGAGTTCGACCGGCAGAACATGCTGCTTCGCCTGGACGACTACCGCGCGTCTGTGGCCCAATTGCAGGCCAGCATGCGAAAGCTGCAGGCCGATCTGCTCGTGACGAAGAATTCACATGCGCAAAGCATCGAGAACGCAAAGGCCGCTCTGGAAAAGGCGCGACTCGATCTGAAGACGATTCCGGTGTTGAGCGCGATTGACGCCGAGCGGGTGAAACTGGCAGCGGAAGAAGCCGAGGCCCGGTACAAGCAACTCCTGGCCGAAGTCAAGTACGTGGAAATTGGTCAACAAAGCCAAATCAGGAACGCCGAGCTTGAGTTCCAGGAAGCACAGGTTGAGTTGAAGCGCGCGGAAGCCAATGCGGACCGAATGCTGATCAAGGCCCCGATCGACGGGCTGGCGGTTATGTCCAACCTGCGCCGCAGCGGCGAGTTGGTTCAGATCAAACCCGGTGATCAACTGATGCCTGGAATGATGTTCATGCAGATCGTAGACCTGTCGACCATGATCATCAACGCAAGCGTGAACCAGGTGGATGTAGACAGCCTGCGTATCGGGCAGAAGGCAAATGTTCGTTTCGACGCCTACCCGGGTTTGGAAGTCCCGGCGACCGTTGCGGCGATCGGGGCGATGACGCGCACCGGCGGTATGCGGGCCATGTACGTGAAAGATGTCCCGGTGATTCTGCGCATCGACAAGATGGACAAGCGAATCATCCCTGACCTGTCGGTCAGTGTCGATGTGACGATTGCTTCGGAAGAGAACACGACAGTTGCCCCGCTGTCCGCTGTGTTCCGCGATACTCCGGACGCAGCGCCTCATGTTTACGTGAAGAAGGCCAACGGATGGGAACGCCGTCCGGTTGAGCTAGGAATTGCTGGAAATGTTTATGCCGCCGTTCGTTCGGGCTTGAAGCCTGGCGAAGTGGTGGCTGAGGAAGCCCCGCCACTCGATCCACAGAAGGAGCGCACGTAAGCGCTGTACCAGCAGTCGCCTGAAACTACGGAAGTACAGGAGACCGCGCAGACGCCTGACGTGTGTTTGTGGATAGGCAAGGGTTCGAAGGAGAAAGATGTCGTCAAAGGATTTGAAACCCAAACAAAGGCTCGGCCAAACTGGAGCCTCCCGCCGGAACCG
>DASQDN010000141.1:0-5310 GCA_035634155.1 Bryobacteraceae bacterium
TCCCGTTCTCTCACCTCGGAGTGGCAGGTATGACACTCAGCGCGCCCACGTGCCTGCAGCTTCCCAGCCTGCTCGTCGCCCTCGAACGCTTCGAATCCCCATCCGCCCGTGTCTCTGTACAACCGGCTGTTCTTCACCATCACCTCCACCCTCCGGCGCTCCCCCTCCAGCACTATGCCCTTGGCCATCCCCTGGCCATCTCTCGTGAAGACGCCTTCGTCGACGATCACCGACCCTTCGGGAAATTTGCCAGTCCGATACCCGTCCACGGCTTCGGCGTTCGCATAGTAGTGATGAATCCCTCCGCGCTTAGCGAACGTCGGGCTTTCCGGCCCGACGACGATGCTTTTCACATGCTGCCATCGGCGGAATCCGGCAGGATAGGGAACCTGCGGCAAGTTTTCCGCCCACGTTGCCATGCTCGCCGCCAACACGCCGGCCAGAAACAGTTTCTTCATGATCCAGATTCGCTCCATATTCGGCTATGTACCGCAGTCCGATTCTGCGCGATTCTAATCCCACTGGATACCGGTTTTTGACCGATAGCGGCAGAACGCCTACCAGTTGCGGGATCCCGCTGACGAGCGCCAGGAACTGCAGTTCGTCACCATAGACCTGTCATTCGTCAATCTGGCAGCCACTTTGCGAGGCAGTGCGGTCAAAATGAAAGGACGCCACCCTTCGCGCAGCATTGCCGTTCCCCGCGCCTTCGCAGGTACGCTCAGATCTGGCTTGCCTGGACGGCGGCGGGACTCTTCTATTTCACCCAGGACTTCGCGCCACGCCTGTACAGAAACGAGCCGGTACCCTGGCTGGATGTCCTAGTTGGCTGGATGGCTGCAATGTACATCTGTGCGCTCTTCACGCCGGCAATCCTCTGGTTGGGCCGCCGCTCGCCCGTTGGGCAAGGTCGCCGATGGCGTTGGATCGTACTGCACTTCGTTTGTTCTGCTGTCTTCTCGATCGTCTCCACCAGCATCGAGGTTCCCGTTCTCATGGCATTGGGAGTCTTCCCGCCGTTCCTGCCAAGCGGTTCTCTGGTGGTGGCGGTCTCCGCGCTCCTGGTTTACAGCTTCCAGGGCGGAGTCGTCCGCTATTGGGCTGTAGTGGGTGTGCAGGCCATTGTCCGTTCGCGCAACCAAGCGAGTCAGCGTGAGAACGAGGCGCTGCACCTGCAGGCCCATTCCTCCCAACTAGCCGCTCAATTGTCGGCCGCTCAGCTTAGCGTCCTGAAAGCACAGTTGCAGCCACACTTTCTTTTCAACACGCTCGGCGCAGCTATGTCGCTGATCCGGCAGCATAGAAACCAGCAGGCCGAGACCGTGGTTGCCCGTCTCAGCGACCTGTTGCGTCTTACTTTGGAGGATGTTGACGTGCAGGAAGTGCCCCTCTGGCGCGAACTCGAACTAATTCGCAATTACCTTTCCATCGAACAGGTTCGCTTCGCGGACCGTTTGCGCGTCGAAATCGACGCCGCTTGCGGGACCGGCGATGCCCTGGTGCCTCACATGGTTCTCCAGCCGATTGTCGAGAACGCGGTTCGCCATGGGCTAGGTCAGAGCGAACAAGCAGTCTGTATCCAGGTGCAAGCGTTCAGAATAGGAAAGGACCTTATGTTGACCGTGACTGATGATGGCCCCGGCAGCCCGTCAAGCGGGTTCGAAGGTAAGGGGATCGGTTTGCGCAATACGCGCGATCGGCTGCAGCGTCTCTACGGCCCAGCCGGCGCGCTAATCGCGGAGCGGCGTGATCCCAGCGGCGTGCGCGTCTCCGTGACGCTGCCCTTTCGTTTCAGCCGTGCGGAGGATTCGGAATGCGACTGAGGGTCCTGATCGCTGACGACGAGCCGCTCGCTCGCGAGGATCTCAAAGTCCTGCTCCGCGGCACTCGCGATATAGAGGCCCTTCTGGAGGCGCGAAATGGAAGGGAGGCTGTTGCGGCTATCCGAGAGCAACGCCCCGACCTCGTTCTGCTTGATGTTCAGATGCCCCGCATGGGTGGCCTCGACGTCGTAAAAGCCGTTGGCCCCGATCGGATGCCTCCCGTAATCTTCGTCACCGCACATGACCGGTACGCTATCTGCGCCTTTGAGATCAGCGCTGTCGATTACCTTCTGAAGCCGGTCACTCAGGAGCGCTTCTGTTTGGCATTCGCACGGGCCAAGTCGCGTCTGGATCTTGGGACGTCTGACGAAGCCGCTTGGCAGATGCGCTCCGTCCTGGATGCGATCGCTAATCCCGGCCGACGGTTGGCTCGCCTTGTCATCCGTAGCGGTGAACGTGCGATCTTCCTTCCGGTTGAGGATGTAGATCGGATTGAGGCGGCACAGAACTACGTGCGTATCCACTCGGCGCTGGCGGCCCACCTGCTGCACGTGCCGATGAACACTATCGAAGCGTCACTGGACCCGTCGTGTTTCGTCCGGATCCACCGCTCCCACATCGTGAATGTCAAACGCATCAAACAGGTCTGGACGGTGACCCAGGGACAGTTTCTTGTCGAACTCGTCTCCGGAGAGCGGATTCCTACCGGGCGGACGTATGGCGAACGGATTCGACAACTGTTGTCCAATCCGTTCTGATCTCGTATTCGGCGGCCAGATTGTGTTTCCCTCAGCGACTTAAGTTCAGGTCGGCGCCATAGCTGCACGGCTCTTTGGGAATCCATTTCTTGAGCCGAGACTGCGCGGTCAGCGGAGAGTTCGGTCCCGATATGGTGGTATAGGCAGCGGCGGATTACTGCCGCCAAGTCGGCTGTGACAGACCATCGTCACGAACGCGGCAGCTGCTGCACAGTTACGATCTGACCAGGCGCGATGTTCGCCATCGCATGCAGCACCGAATCGACAAGCAGCCTGAGGTCCTCAAGCTGGTTGGTGGGTGAACCAGGCACGATGGAAGCAAGGGTGCGACTGCCACGATGCGTCTGATGAGGTAAGCCTTGGTAACTGTAACGAACACATCGTACCCGGCGTTTACGGCGGCCTGGAGCAAGTCGCCATTTCTCTTGCCCTTTAACTCGCCCATTGAACTGTATACGCCTCAATGCCCGCGAAGCTCATGACGGAAATTCACTGGCAGACACTCGTCAGGGAGCACCCTCATGCAATTCGGGCGAGCAGCGACTCCTTCGCTTCCTGTGTGGAGTTGCGGCGCCCCTTGCACGCCCCCGTCGTGATCAATGGCCGTGCCTCGCCGTGCGTCATGACGTGTTCGTGCTTTGCACGCCAGTGCGCATCGATGCCGTCAAAACCATTGCCCCGGAACTGGTGTCCACACTCTGGACAGACGTTGTCGACCTTCGCTTTATCTTGAGCGGCCATCTGCGCCATTCTAAGCGCTACCCGTCTGGACGATGACGAGCGTAGATCTGCACGATTGCGGTTTCTGTTGCGAGCTATTTGCCGGTACGTCGGATCACGCGCATAGATCCGTCTGAAGCATTGCGGGCGGAGTGATTGACAGAGGTGGTGGAGGAGGCGTCGCTGTTCTGAGCGGCCTGCATAGACATTGTCCGACCTTCGATTGACTTCCCTGGGCTCCGGCTGACTGGATTCCTCCCGTGAGCCTACTGATGCAATGGGAATGCGGACGGCAAAGCTGCCTCAAGGTTGATCTGTTCTCCGGTTATGGGGTGCTGGAATTTCAGATATTGCGCGTGGAGAAAATACCCTCCGTCGCCGGGTAGGCCTGGGTGAATTCGCAGAGGCTGGCCGGTTGAATCATAGAGAGGATCGCCTACCAGAGGATGGCCGATGGATGCTAAATGAATTCGGATTTGATGAGGGCGACCGGAATGTAGGCTCACCTCGAAGGTAGTAGCGCTGGCGGCGCGTGAGATCACCTTTGCCAGTGACTTTGACGGTTTGCCACTCGGGTTGGCAGCCCAGACGCAACCGATAAGCGGGTGCGGTACGAGGCCGATGGGTGTGAGGATTTCATAGGCGTCTTGCTGTGCAAGATTCTGGGCCAGCGCCCGGTAGATTTTTTGGATCTTCGGTGTGTTCCAGCGTTCGAACAGACTAGAAGCGGCTTGGGGCGTTTTGGCGAAGAGGACGATGCCTGTGGTGGCTCGGCCCAACCGGTGCACAGGGTTTGCGTTGGGAGTTTGCTTTTGCACCAGGCGCAAGAGGGTGTTCTCCAGGAAGCCGCCACCGGGGATGGTGGGCAACCCGCTGGGTTTGTGGACGGCCAATAGATGGCGGTCTTCAAACAGGATTTCGAAGTGCTGTGGGGCGTCTGGTTCGATCCATGGTGGACGATTCCAGATGAGCGTTTGGCCTAAAGTAAGGGATTCGCTTCCGGTGGCAGTGAGGCCGTCGAGAGTGACTTCGCCGTTATTCAGTTTTTCTCGCCAGGCTTGTGGCGTTGAGTGAGGGTAAAGGCTTGCCAAGTGCGATAGCAACGTTTGTCCATGGTACTTGTCGCTAATTGTTGTGGTGTAGGCATAGCCCTGGTTGAGCATATAGTTTGAGTCTAGGGTAAAGCATCATCCAGCGGTACGGCGGTGCTCCACATGGATTTGCTCCGGTAAGATGATTGCTGACGTGCATCGGGCTGTTCGTTTCGTCCGCTCCAAGGCTGCCAAGTATCACGTGGATCCTGATCACCTCGGCATCTCCGGCGGAAGTGCGGGATGTCATCTCTCGCTGATGGTAGCGACACAGGGAGCGACAGGGAAGGCCGATGCGATGGACCCCATCGACCGTTCGAGCAGTGCGGTTCAAGCAGTCGCTTGCTTCTTCCCGCCTACCGATTTTTTGAATTACGGCGCCCGCGGAGAAGACGCTGTGGGTGTAGGAACGCTTAAGGATTGTGGTGACGATTTCGGCCCGCGTTCGGAAACAGCCGAAGGCCGTAGAGCTTACGGCAAAGAAATCTCTCCGATCGAGTTCATCGGCGCATCCACGGCGCCTGTGTTGTTGATACACGGCGATACCGACAAACTGGCGCCTCTTCAGCAATCGGAAACGTTTTTGGCAAAGGCTCGAGAGACCGGAGTTGAGACAAAGCTGGTCATCAAGAAAGACGCCGCACAGGGTTGGCCCGATCTCGCCGCCGACGTTCCAGTCATGGCGGACTGGTTGGACCGACACCTTCGCGGCGTCACGAAGTAGCTTTGCTGCGATTCTCCGGCAATTCTCCAACGATCCCTCGCGCGGCAACTTGCCGGCGACGTGAGCCCGCTTAAGTTAGTGTCGGAGAGAAAGGCTAACGTGGTGACGGCCGTAGTGTCTCGCCTCCCGTGTCGCTATTGAGCGCTTCATTGCATCAACGGGCAGAACCGTAATGCATTTTTTTCGCGCCGGCG
>DASQDN010000142.1:0-8647 GCA_035634155.1 Bryobacteraceae bacterium
GCGGAAGCAGGATACGCATCAGCGGGGTGAGCCGAACGATTGACGATGCGAATGGAACTACTGTGCGTCGTCAGATGTGGGTGCACAGCCATCGGCAACTACAGACGATCGAACACAGCAAATCCCCATCGGAACTCCCGACCCTACGTTCTAACGCGGACGCGATCGGCTTGGTCGATGGTCAACCTGTGAAGGCGAGCGGCGCGCTTGAGGAGCAGGACGGCCGACTACTTCTGCGACCGCCTGGAGCTAAGGATCCGATCCAGGTCAGCTTGGCTCCGGCTGTGGCATCGGCGACTGCTAGTCACGTCGAGGTCATCGGTTACTCGGATTTCGGCGGTTCTGGCTTTCGGATTCGCAATGCCTTAGTGCGGTTGCCGGAACCGCAGACCCGCGATTCCACCCCGACGCTGACTTCGGTCGCAGCGGTCCGGTCGTTATCCGGTGTAGTAGCCGCCAAAGGAATTCCTGTACGGTTCAACGCGATCGTTACTTATCACAATCCACGCAACTACGTCTTGTTTATCCAGGACCAGACTGGCGGCATTTACGTGAGCTGCCACGGGGGGCCACCTGCTCCGGTGCAAGCAGGCGACCGGGTGGAACTGACGGGTGTGACCGCGGCTGGAGACTTCGCTCCCATAATTGTCCGCCCGATGTTTCACGTCCTCGGTCACGGCGGTCTTCCGCGTCCCGCTTCCGTTTCGTTGGACGCTTTGACTTCGGGTGTGCACGATAGCGCTCTGTTAAGCGCTGAGGGCGTGGTGCGGTCGGTCCAGCATCTTGAAGATCATTCGGCACTGATGTTGCGAATTCCGGGCAGCACTGTTCCAGTGTTTGTCTTGGGCCGGAGTGTGGAGGAGCTGAAGCGGTTCACGGATGCTCGCGTTCGCATCACCGGCGTACTAGGCGGCGTCTTCAATACCCAGAGGCAGCTGCAGGGTGTACGGCTTTATGCGGCGAGCGACGACCAGATTCAGGTCCTGGAGCCTCCGGTTGCCGCGCCTCCGCTGCGTCGCATTCGTGACCTGCTGCAGTTCAATCCTGATCTCGCGCCCGGACATCGGGTACGAGTTCGCGGCGTGGTGACGGGTGCAGATAACGTCGCGCGGCTTGTGTATGTACAGGACGCCGAAGCCGGCGTGCAGGTGCGAACGGAATCGAGTATCAATATCGTTCCCGGCAGTGCTGTCGAGGCGATCGGGTATATCACCCATTCGGGTTTGAGTGCTGTTCTGGAAAGCGCTGCAGTCACCAGATTGGGCGACGGCAAAATGCCAGCTCCGCAGCGGATGGCGGCCGCCGAGGTTTTCGAAGCGGTGCCGAGCGACCGTCTCGTTGAACTCGAGGCCACTGTCTTGGAGCAGTTGAACTCGGGAGCCCTCGCAACCCTGATGCTTCACTCGGGACCAGTGAAGTTCCAAGCTCAGTTCCCGCTGCGTGTAGAGGATGCCGCGGCCTTCTCGCATGGTGATCGTGTCCGAGTTCGGGGCATCTGCCGCTTAGAAAGCGATGCTGGGTCGCACACGTTGGTCAAAGATTTCTCGCTGCTCTCGCTTGGGCGCTCCGACGTGACGCTGATTGCTCCGGCGCCATGGTTCGCCGACGAGCGCGCGATCTACGCCTTGAGCTTAGTGACGTTGTTCGGCTTGTCAGCCGTGGTGTGGGCCGGGCTGCTGCGCAAGCAGGTCCGGGAGCAGACCGAGATGATTCGCCGCCAGCTCACCAACGAAGAGTCGCTTAAGAATGCCGCCCAAGCGGCGAGCAAAGCTAAGACCGAGTTCCTCGCGAACATGAGTCATGAGATTCGCACCCCGATGAACGGAATACTGGGCTTTGCTGCTCTTGCGCTGGAGGGCAGCGCCGACGAGGAGCAGAAGGAACACTTGCAAACGGTCTGCGATTCAGCGCAGCTTCTGGTTTCTATCGTAGATGACATCCTCGACTTCTCCAAGGTAGAGGCGGGCCGGATGAGCCTGGAATCCACCGTATTCTCGCTTCACGAGACGGTACGGAAGACCGTAGCGAGTTTCGGCGCTCGCGCTAGGGACAAAGGTTTGGATCTGGTTTGCTCGATTGCACCCGACGTTCCAACCAATGTTGAGGGCGACCCGGTGCGGCTGCGGCAGATACTTGGGAACCTGCTGTCGAACGCGGTGAAGTTTACTCCGCAAGGCAGCGTATCCTGTAAAGTCTCGGTAGCAAAGCGCGATGGGGAAATGGCGGACCTTCGCATCGACGTGGTCGACACCGGTGTCGGCATTCCCGGCGAAAGTAAGAGGCGAATCTTCGAAGCGTTCACGCAAGCCGACTATTCGATCACCCGAAAGTTCGGTGGAACCGGTTTAGGATTGGCCATCTCCGCCCGACTGGCGGAACTAGCAGGCGGCCACATCATGGTTGAAAGTGAAGAGGGCCAGGGCAGCACATTCACTCTGCAATTCCCACTCAAGATTTCAAACCAAACTCCTGCGCCGTTGGTTACGGAACCTATAGATATCGAATGGCTCAGTGGGATGCAAGTGCTCGTCGCAGAAGACAACAAGGTGAACCAGCGCCTCATGCAGAAGCTGCTAACGAGCCGTGGAGCTCGAGTATCCATCGCGGAGAACGGTCTTTCGGCGGTGGAGCAATTCACTCCCGATCGCTTCGACCTCATCTTGATGGACCTTCAGATGCCAGACATGGACGGGTTCATGGCTGCGGAGCATATTCGACGGATCGACAGGGACGCGGTGAAACGCACCGTGATCCTCGCCCTCACTGCCGACGTTCTGCCGGAGACTCGCAACGCCTGCTTCGACGCCGGTATGGACGGATTCCTTACCAAGCCCGTTAAATTGATGGACCTGGACGCGGAGTACCGAAGAGTCACCCAGAAGCCCGTCACCGCGTAAAATCATCGAACATAATCCACTCGGTTGCGTATACTCTAGGGACTAGGTTCCCTATCCATGAGTATTCGTGACTTTCTGAAAAAGCAGTTTATAGACGTCATCCACTGGACTGAACCGGGAGATGGCATCCTCGCGTGGCGATTCCCGATGCAAGACATGGAAATTCAGAACGGAGCGAAACTCACCGTTCGTGAATCGCAGATGGCGGCCTTCGTCAATGAAGGACGTATGGCCGATGTCCTCGGGCCAGGGCTGTACACGCTGAACACGAACACCCTCCCGCTGCTGACAAACCTCATGAACTGGGACAAGCTGTTTCAATCCCCCTTCAAGAGCGACGTGTATTTCTTTTCGACACGTCTGCAGACGAATCAGCGTTGGGGCACGGCTCAGCCGGTGACAGTTCGCGATAAGGATTTCGGAGCCGTGCGGCTGCGCGCGTTCGGCATCTATTCGTGGCGGCTGAGCGATCCGCGAACCTTCCACACAAAGGTGAGCGGCACACGCGAGTTGTATCGTGTGGAAGACATCGAGGGTCAGCTCCGTAACACGATAGTGGGCCGCATGTCCGACACCTTCGCAGAGAGCCAAGTGCCGTTTCTCGACATGGCCGCGAATCAGATCGAATTGGGGCAGCGAATTGCTGAGCACCTGCGTCCATCCTTCGCCGAACTCGGACTGACTCTCGACAGCTTTGTGGTTGAAAACCTCTCCCTACCCGAGGAGCTGCAAAAGCGTCTTGACCAGCGCATCGGCATGAATATGCTCGGCGACCTGCAGAAGTACACTCAATTTCAGGTTGCTGAATCGTTACCCATCGCCGCTGCGAATGAGGGCGGAGGACTTGCAGGCGCGGGCGTGGGGCTGGTGGCCGGCTTCACCATGGCTCAGCAAATGATGAACGCCATGCGACCGGAGCAGCCGGGGGGACCCGCTCCTCAGAATCCCGTGCCCCCCGCGTCCGGACCTGTTCCTCCAGCGCCGCCGGTAACTACCTCGCATGAACCCGCACCGGCCGGTGAAGTAAAATTCTGTGTCGAATGCGGCAAGTCCATTGCGAAGCGGGCCAAGTTCTGTCCCGAATGCGGAACGCAACAGTAAGCGGTTCGCAACTAAATTTCGGCGGTTGTGAGTGGGTGGTGGAAGCGCATGGGTGCGATTCGGCGGCCCTATCCGATCTTGCACGCTTGCAAGGCGTGTTTTCGCGAATCATAGAGGAAGCAGCGCTGCACCCGGTCGCGCCTCCTGTTTGGCACAAGTTCCCTGGAGCAGGCGGCGTCACCGGGCTGGCGCTTCTGTCGGAATCTCACCTTGCCTGTCACACTTTTCCTGAGTATGGATCTGCCTGCTTCAATCTGTTCTGTTGCGGGCCCCGACCAGAGTGGGACTTCGAATTACGGTTGAGTGAGATGCTTGGGGCCACGCGCGTGACGGTCCGCCGGATTGAACGCCCTTACGGCCTTTCTGTATGACTAATGCGTTCTGTCCGAGTTGCGGAGCGCCTGTTCGGTTCCAGTGGTCGAGTGCTGTGCAGACCACATGCCCGTATTGCCGGTCCATTCTTGTGCGGCACGACGTAAACCTGGAGGCGGTGGGCAAAGTTGCTGATCTCCCCGTCGATCCATCGCCGATTCAGATCGGGACCGAAGGCGCTTATCGAGAGAAGCCGTTTGTTGTAATTGGGCGCATTCTCTACAAGTACGAACTCGGCGCATGGAATGAGTGGCACCTGATCTTCAGTGACGGTGCGAGCGGGTGGCTCTCAGATGCGTCGCTCGAATACGCAGTCTCATTCCAGCGACCGCTCCCGCCCAATGTGCCACCTGCTCGTGAGCTGCCCCGCGGATGGACGCAGCACGTGGACAACGTCATGCTCCAAGTGACCACCACGACCTGGGCTCAGTATGCCGGCGTGGAAGGCGAGTTGCCTTTCGAGTACTGGGGCAAGGAGCAGGTCCTATTCGCGGACATGCGCTCGCCCGATGCCCAGTTCGCCACCATCGACTACAGCGAAGAGCCGCCGCTCTTCTTTGTGGGCGAGGCGCTGGAATTCGATGATCTTCGTTTCAAAAATCTAAAGCGGATTGAAGGCTGGTCCTGATGGTGCGCACGCTTGAGTGCCCCAACTGCGGCGGCACAGTCCAACTCAAATACGAACGCACCCTGAACGCGGTCTGCATCCAGTGCCTATCCGTACTGGACGCGACCACACCCGCGCTGCAGATCCTTCAGAAGTTCCAAGGCGCCCAGAGATATGAGCCCAGAATCCCGCTTGGCTCACGAGGCAAGCTTGCCACCGGCGAGTATGAAGCCATCGGTTTTCAAATGCGGTCCATTGAAGTGGACGGCGTCACATACTCGTGGGCAGAGTACCTCCTCTACAACCCTTATCGTGGCTACCGCTACCTGACCGAGTACAACGGTCACTGGAACGACATTCGCACCTTGCGCGCTATTCCGACTGTGGCCAAGAGCATGTCGAAAGAAGCCTTGATGCATCGCGGCGCGAAGTACACGCATTTCCAGACGGCCACGGCCGCAACGGCATTCGTCATGGGGGAGTTCCCGTGGCAGGTGCGTGTCGGAGAAACGGTAGAAGTCAAAGATTACGTCGCACCGCCCTCGACATTGTCGTCCGAGACCACGGCGGGCGAAGTCGTGTGGTCTATCGGCCAATACACTCCGGCAGCCGCGGTGTGGACGGCGTTCGGATTGCCTGGCGCACCTCCGCCCGCGGTCGGCATATATGCGAATCAGCCGTCCCCGTTCAAAGGGCGCGTAGCCACCACGTGGGCACTTTTCGGACTCTTCTCGCTTGTGCTGATACTAGCGATGTTCCTCCTTGCTATTGCTATGCCGGGACAAAGGGTGTTCGATCGCAAGTACAGCTTCGCGCCTGGGACCGGGGAACCCTCGTTTGTGACTCCGATTTTCCGTTTTGAAGGCGGTGACAGGAACGTCGATGTCACCATCAACACGGACCTGCGAAATGACTGGGCTTACCTGAGTCTTGCATTGATCAATGACGACACAGGCGTTGCCTACGATGCGGGCAAGGAGATTGGTTACTATTTCGGCACGGACAGCGACGGCCAATGGAGTGAAGGTAGTCGGGGAACAACGGTTACGATACCGGGGGTACCCGCTGGAACATACTATTTGCGCGTAGAACCGGAGATGGAGAAGGATGGCCGTTATCACGGAATGAACTACGAGATAGTCGTGGAACGCGGTAAGCCCGAGTATATCTGGTTGTTTCTTGCCTGGTTTGCGCTGCTGATTCCTCCAACCATTACCAGCATCCGCGCCTTTTCCTTTGAGAATCGGCGCTGGGCGGAAAGCGATTATGGTCCATTAGTGAAATCCAGTTCCGGAGATGACGACGACTGATGTTTAAGCACCCTATCTTCGCGCTGTACGGAATGCTCCTTCTGGGAGCCGCGAGCCTTGCCTCTTATCGGGGCTTCACCTTCAGCGACGTGGACACGGTTCGCGGAGTGCCGAAATCCATCCGAGACAATCCAGGCGCGTATCGCGCCATCTACAGCAGCTATCACCGATACTCAGGAGGAAAGTAAATGAGTGACTTCCATCCCGGCTATATCTTGAACGCCATTATCTACGCGGTGCTGGGGATTGTCATCTTCAGCTTGGCGTTTGTGATCATCGACAAGATGACACCCTACGATCTCTGGAAAGAGATCTGCGAGAACCGCAACACCGCCTTGGCGATAATGATCGGCGCGATGTCAGTGGGCGTGTGTATCATCATTGCCGCTGCGGTTCATTAGGCGCTCGTGGCAGTAGTTCTCTTTCTCTCCGTTTTTCTGATCGCCGCTTGTGGGCTCATCTATGAGCTGATTGCGGGCACGCTCGCCAGCTATCTACTGGGCGACAGCGTGCTTCAGTTCTCGACGGTGATCGGAAGCTACCTGTTCGCGATGGGTATTGGCAGTTGGCTCTCCAAGTACCTGGCGCGCGGCCTGGTGGCCCGATTCATTTACATCGAGCTGATGGTGGGTCTGGTCGGCGGCTTCTCGTCATCGCTGCTGTTTCTGGCATTTGCCTGGACCGATAGCTTTCGGATGTTGTTGTACGGTCTTGTTCTGCTGATTGGAACTCTGGTCGGCTTGGAAATTCCGCTTCTAATGCGAATCCTCAAGGAGCGCTTTCAGTTCCACGATCTCGTCTCGCATGTCCTGACGTTCGACTATCTCGGCGCCCTCGGCGCATCATTGCTGTTTCCTTTGCTGCTTGTCCCGCGACTGGGTCTGGTCCGCTCAGCCTTGCTATTCGGATTGATAAACGCCGCTGTAGCTGTCTGGTCCACGTTCTTGTTTCGCGATTCGATTGCTCGACCGAATGGCCTTCGCATTCTGGGAGGTATTGTTCTTGCCGCGTTGACTGCGGGCATGTTTACGGCAGATGCCATCGCTGCGGCCGCCGACGAGAACCTCTACGCGGACGAGGTGATCTTCGCTCGCAACACCCGATATCAACGCATCGTCTTGACGAAATGGAAGAACGACCTGCGGCTGTTCCTGAGTTCGCATCTACAGTTCAGCTCTCGCGACGAGTATCGGTATCACGAGGCGCTGGTCCATCCGGGACTCGCGGCCTTGCCAGGAGCCCGCAACGTATTGGTGCTCGGGGGCGGCGACGGACTGGCCGTTCGCGAAATCCTGAAGTACGACTCTGTCCAGAAAGTCACATTGGTTGACCTCGACCCCGAGATGACGAAGCTGTTCAACACCAACTCGGTTTTGGTCGAATTGAACAAGGGATCATTGAACTCGCCTAAGGTGCGCGTGATTAACGACGATGCTTTTCCGTGGCTTGATCGCACCGATGAGATGTTCGATTTTGTAGTGGTGGACTTCCCAGATCCCACAAACTACTCACTGGGCAAGTTGTACACGACTGCCTTTTACCGGTTGCTGGCGCGGCACGTCAGCTCACATGGATTCATCGTTGTGCAGAGCACATCCCCGCTGTTTGCACGTCAGTCGTATTGGTGCATTGTTAACACGCTGAAGCAGGCGGGGCTCAAAACCTGGCCGTATCACGTTTACGTCCCGTCATTCGGAGAATGGGGCTTCGTCCTGGCCGGAGCCAATCCTTACGAGCCGCCCACAACGCTGCCGAAGGATCTGCGATTCCTCGCCACGCAGAACGTACCCGAGTTGTTCCGATTCGCCAATGACATGCTTCCGGTTGACGCCGAACCAAACCGGCTGAACGACCAGGTCCTTGTGCGCTACTACGAGCATGAATGGAAGGACATCGCCCACTGACCTCCCGTCGTAGGTTCCTGAGCGCGGGCCTCATCGGCTTAGTGGCCAAAGGGCAGACGCGCAGCGTGGCCGGATCCTTCGTGAACGACGGATTTTCATTAGGGCATAAGCTGCGCGACCGAACGCTGCCAGCCTCGCCGAAGCGAACCCAGGCCGTTCCCGTGGTGATTGTCGGCGGCGGGATCGCGGGACTCAGCGCCGGATGGCGGCTCGACAAGCGCGGCTTTCGGGATTTTGTGCTGCTCGAGATGGAGCAGCACGTCGGCGGGAACTCGCGATCGGGCGAGAACGAGATCACCGCATATCCGTGGGCTGCCCACTACATTCCAGTCCCCTCTAAGTCGGCCGTGCTGGTACGCGAACTGATGGAAGAGTTCGGCGTGCTCAAGGATGGCGAGTGGGACGAGCGCTATCTCTGCTTCTCCCCGCAGGAGCGGCTGTATCTGCACGGCCGGT
>DASQDN010000143.1:0-2151 GCA_035634155.1 Bryobacteraceae bacterium
ACGGCCGAGGATCGCATCGCGGAAGTCGTGCAGCATCATGATTCCGATGTTGAGCCCGAACGACTCGATGCGTTCCTTGATCTGGCGAATCTGGGGCTCGTTCCAGGGGCCTTGGACAGGGGAAGGATCGTTGGCGAACGGAATCACGCGTCCTTCCGGCGAATACGTCGGAGCGCCGGGTCCGCCCATGGTGATCCACTGGACGCCCATCTGCTTGACGAAAGTTAAGCCGGCGTCAGTCATGCCGAAGTTCGGCATCGAAAGCTGCATCTGGGTCGGGGCCGCGCCGCGCAGCAGGGAAGCGGCGCCCAGAGCGCCTAGAAAGCTTCGTCGATGGAGATGGGGCATGGATACTATCGTGCGACTTCTTCCCACTCGACCACAAGTATCGAGATGGGACGTTGTTCGCTGCGAACCAGGATGCGCTGCCAGTTGTTAGCGGCGCTGGGCGTCTCGAGCACCGCGACGTCCCGAGCCCGCTTCGCGTCCGGCTTATAGGTAGTGAGGTTCCATCCATTGGCCGCGCTTGGCGACTCAATCCGTTCGCGATCGCCTTGGGTATAAACAACGATCCCTGCTTCGCGCAGATCGCCTGGATATACGCGAACGCGGCTCGGTCCGTCGGGCATGCGGCCGGTCAATGCGCCGCTGCTTGGACGGCGTCCATCGAAGGCCAGTACGGCGCCGCGTGGAAGCATGCCGGTCCAGATCGCGCGGCCTCGCGAAAGCTGAGTGGGCTTCGCCGGAGCTTGTTGCGGTTGTGGCTGGGCAACGGGAGCAGCCGTGGGAGGCGGAGCCGCCGACACCTGGGGCAGCGGAACAGAAGGGCTCGAAGACGAAGTCGCCGCCGGCGCCACAGCGATGTTCGGCGGTGGGGCCGTGAAAGCTTGCGGAACCGGAACGCTGGCCTGAGGCGGCGCGGCAGGCCGCGATGCAGCGCGCTCGGCTGGAGCGGTTCGCATCCGGGCCAGTTCGCCGTTCAGGCGTTCCATCTCGGCCTTCATGCGTACCACGTTGGGGTCGGCAGCCGCGGTCTGCCGTTCCACCGTGATCGGCTCGGGTCGAGGTTGCGGCTCCGGCCCGACAAAGTGCGCAACATCTTCGTGCAGTTCGTTGTCGCGCGATCGTGCGCGCAGTCGTACCTCGACCTTGCCGCTGCGTCGCATGTAAGCAAGTGTGCCGCCGGTGAGCGAGTCGATGGCCAAGGGAATGCGAGTCGTCTGTGGGCCGTCGGTAATGATCAGTTCGCCGCCCACGCTCGATTGGATGAGTTCGGCGTTCCGATCCCAGCGGACGGTGAGTTGGTCAGCCGTATTCGACAGCGTAAGGCCGAGGGTCTGAGGCGGCGGATCAGGCGGTCGAGAGGGAATGGCTAACCAGGCGGCGCCAAGGAGGACCGCAACCAGTCCCGCGACTGCGGCATACGCGCGCCGGCGGTGTCCGCCGCGGCTGACCGCGGCCGTCTGGCTATTGCGCCGGGCAATTGGCACCACCACCGGCGACGAAGCAGCTACCAGCGCCTCGCGGGGCTTGGGCTTCGGTCCTTCCAGGGCGAAGCGCGCGCAGGCGGCCAGCGGGTCGCTGCTCGAGTTCGGCAGATAAACGGCTACCTGTGCCGGGTCGAACTTGAAGGGCTTGATAACGAGCGCCACCGTGTGCGCGGCTGGCCAGAACTCGCGATGCAGCGACAGGTCTTCCTCGGAAAGATCGATCTCGCTCCGCGTGTGCGAGTGCCACCATCCGACCACCTGCTCGGGTGACGTCTGCAACCGCTGGCGCAGCTTGTCCGTGTCTGCAGCCGTGAAGCGGTACGAGGGACCGTTGGTGTAGTCGACAACGAACTCTTCCGAGTCGTTGACTTCAATCGTCTCGCCATCGACCCGCCCAAGCAGCAGTCCGCCCACCTCCAGGCCGCCGCGGGGAATGGACATGAACTTGTCCACCGCATGCCGCCGGAGACCTTCCATCACGGCAGCGCGATAACGCAAGGTCGAGTGCTGGGCGCCGGACAAAGGAAGGGAAATTTCGGCCGTTTCACCTGTCACCGCGAGCCTCGTGATTATGTCGCGTCCGGCCACTTTACCCTCTTGTGTCCGCCGATGGAATGCGTCACTCTTAAGAAGTTTACCTTATGATGCACCTTACAGGACT
>DASQDN010000144.1:0-3731 GCA_035634155.1 Bryobacteraceae bacterium
AAGCAAGCTACATGTCTCTCGCGAGAGCCAGATTTTGATCGCCGGCAGCGTCAGCGAGGAAATTGATCGACTTGAGAAGGTGAAAAAGCATAAGCGAACGATCGTGTTCGGGGACTTCAATATGGATCCTTTCGAACCCGGCATGGTAGCTGCTGGGGCGCTGCACTCGGTATTCGGTAGAGTTATAGCCGCGGAGCAGACCCGTATAGTCCATGGACGGCAGTACACGTTCTTCTACAACCCGATGTGGAGCCATTACCAGGACGAGCCGGGACGGCCGTCTGGATCCTATTTTTCTCGCCGCGCGGAGGAGGTGTGCCAATTTTGGCATGTCTTCGACCAGGTAATCGTACGACCCGAACTCCTGCCGTTCTTCACGTCCGACGCTGTCAGGATCGTCCATTCGATTGGTGATCAGACCTTGATCGACAACCAAGGCAAGCCGAGAACGCAGTTCTTCCCCGATCATCTTCCCCTGTCTTTCGAATTGCTTCTACAATAGAATTATGCCCGCGTCAAGCCTTGATCTTTGGCCTGAAATCCCGACCGAAAAGCTAAGAACTCCCGTAAGTATCTTGCGCGAGCAGGCAGCGCTCTTGGGTCAAAAGACTCAGAATCTGCTAGAGGCCGGAGTTTCGACGACTACCTTTGAAGGATCCTTCCGCCACTCTTTCTTCATCTTGGCTCCGAGTCTCGACTATTCCACCGAACTGTTCACCGTTGAGCACAGAATCGAGCTATACCCTGTCTTTGGAATCGCCAACGGCATAAGAGTCCGCATGGACACAGAAGACCAGTTCATCGGGTGGATCCGCATACAGCTTAGTTCCGATGCAACACAACGTCTGGTGCAGGCGCTCCTCGCGCAGATTAACTCCTAAGTAGCCTCCTGGCGCAAAGCTCCCTGCGGCACGATTGGTATACTCGGGGAACCTTCCTGATGCTTTTGCGCGCGTTATATTTGGGCCTAGCCCTGCCTCTTTGCCTCCTCTCGCAAACACCTTTCTCTTCCATCTCTGGCCTGGTGACGGACCCGTCTCAGGCGGCGGTGCCGGGTGCTTCGGTGACGGTGCGAAACGAAGCCACGGGGGTGGCGCATACGCAACGGACTACCGATGCTGGTCTGTTTGCCTTTCCGTCGCTGATTGCCGGGAGCTACACGATTCAGGTGGAGGCCAAGGGGTTCCATACGGCTCGGACTACAGGGAATGTGCTGGCGGTGAATACGCCCTTGGCGGTGAACTTGGAGTTGGTCGTCGGCGAGCTGGCGGATGTGGTTACGGTCGAGGCGGCCACCGAGCAGTTGCAGACCAGCAACGCCTCGATTTCGAATGTGGTCACGCAGAAGGCGATCGTGAACCTGCCGTTGAACGGGCGGAATCCGCTGAACCTGCTGGTGCTGGAACCCGGAGTGATGCAACGGTCGGCCGGGGCAGTCGGGACCGGCGTGCATGTGAACGGTTCGCGGGACATGTCGCACAATGTGACCATCGATGGCATTGAGGCTAACGAGTCGAGCGTCAACAACCCCCTGAACAACGTCTTCGGACTCAACCCAGACAACATCCAGGAATACAAAGTAACCACGAGTAACGCTACTGCCGAGGAAGGGCGCAACAGCGGGGCCTCCGTTGCGATCGCTACTCGCACCGGGTCCAACGACTTCCATGCCACGCTGTTCCACTTCTTCCGCAACACGGTACTCAACGCGAGCGAGTTCTACGCGAACGCGCTCGGTAACCCGAAGCCGGACATGAAGCTTAATATCTACGGCGCGACCGTGTCCGGACCGGTAGTGAAGGATCGCGTCCACTTTACGTTCAGTTGGGGCGACCAGAAGGTGAACTTCGCGCAGCCCGTCGATCAGGTATACGGGACACCGTCGCTTTACACGGCGGAGGCGCGTGCGGGGATTTACCGCTATTGGCGGGCCGATCCGAATAACCCATTCCGCATCGGCAGCGAGGTCATCACGCGTAACTCGCCGCTGCTGGTGGATCCCGGCACGGGCGCGCTTCGGCAGGGGGTGCGGACTTGCAGCAGTCCGTCGGACCTGGGATGCGTCGCGAGCTACAACTTCGCCGGCGCAGATCCACGCGGCATCGGGCTCGATCCCGTCATTAAGGGGTACATGGACCAGCGGCCCTTGCCGAACAACTTCTCCACTGGCGATGGGCTAAACGTCGCTTCGTACTTCTGGAACCCCAAGGTGAAGGTGCGGGGACCATCGTACATGGGGCGCATCGATGCTCGGGTGAGCGACAACCACACCGTGTGGGGGCGATACCTCCAGGCGAACACGGACACGATCGGCGGCGATCCTAACAATGGCCGCCCGCAATTGTATCCGGGGCTGCCACCGATGGGCGAGGTGTTTCGCGCTTCGAAGAACCTGGCGGTGGGCCATCGCTGGGTGGTGTCGTCGAGGCTGGTGAACGAGTTTACAGCCGGCGTGGCGCGGTTCGGCTTTCTATTCACGCAAGGTGAAGCGAGTCCTTCGTGGCCAGAGATTGCACCCTGGGCCTCGCGACCGGGAACAGCGGCGACGAACGCGTTCAACAACTTCGATCCGGGCGAGATCAACACGCCGCGGTCCTATCGCGTCGTGACTACGCCTCAGATCCTGGACAACCTCTCATATGTCACGGGCTCGCACATTGTCCGCACCGGGTTCAACTTTCGATTCTACCGTCATAACGATCAGCGGGGCCAGCCCGGCGGGATCAACGTCACGCCCGTGCTGACGTTTAATCGCACGGTGCGGCCCCCGTCGGACGGATTCGCCATTCCTGCGATGGACTCGAATGACTTCAATCGCGCGCAGGGTACGATAAACGACCTGCTCGGCATCCCGGCTCGCATCACTCAGACCTTCATGGGCGACCTGCAGGGCGACGCGTTCCTGCCGTATCGCACAGGCGACAGCGTCACGTTGTGGAGCCAAGGGCATCGGTTGAAGCAGTACAACTTCTACGTGCAGGATGAGTGGAAGGTCCGGCGCAACGTGACGATCAATGCAGGGCTTCGCTGGGAAGTGAACCCGCCGCCGACTGAAGCGCATGGGCGCGTTTATGTTCCCGATCGCCCGGTGGTGAACTCGAGCGGCCTGGTCAGTTTCGTTCCGGCTGGCCGTTGGTTCAATCGCATGAATTGGGGCGCGCTCGGTCCGCGGCTGGGCATCACGTGGAGCCCGGATGAGAAGACAGTGCTCCGCACTGGCTATGCAATGGCGTTCGACACGTTGTCGTCGTTTCAGGTCACAGCGGTGGCGGGACGAGTTCCGGGATTGACGACACAGTGCGCGGTTGTCGCGGGGTCCGCGCCGCGCAATGGCTGCGCGGGTCTGCCGGACTTGCGGATCGGGGAGGGGTTTCCGAGAGAGCTAACGCCGCCGACACTGAAGCCTTCGCAGTTCCTGTCGCCGCAGCCGCAGGTTGCCTCAACGGCGCCGTTCCTGACTGTGTTCGATCCCGAATTGAAGGCGCCGACGGTGCACCAGTGGAACTTGACCGTGCAGCGCGAGCTTCCCGGCAGTGTGATGGCGGAAGCAGCGTATGTTGGCCGGCGCGGAACGCGTTTGTACCGCGCGTATGACATCAACCAGATCGATGCAGCGCCGATTCTGCCTTCGTTTCGAGCGATGCAGCAGAATCTGGCGGCGCACTGTGCTCCGAGCGGGGCCAACTGTCCTTCGGGAGTGAGCGCACAGCCCGTGCCGCTTGCGAACGTAG
>DASQDN010000145.1:0-6787 GCA_035634155.1 Bryobacteraceae bacterium
GAGTCGTTTCCATCAGTACAGGCCGCATCATTTCGCCGGCTCGTGCGCCGAGCGCGGCTCGGATGGCGAACTCTTTACGGCGAGTGATGGTGCGGACGAGCACCAGGTTTGCGGTGTTTGCACAAGCGATGAGCAGGACGAATCCGACGGCGCCGAACAGGGTGAGCAGCGCGGGACGGACGTTACCGACGAGGTCGTCACGGAGAGTGATGACGGTCGCGCCCCAGCCCTTGTTCTCTTCGGGATAGTCGCGGGCGAGGCGCTCGGATATTACATCCATGTCCGATTGGGCCCGCTCCAGCGCGACTCCCGCTTTCAATCTCGCAAGGACAGAGACGTTGTGGTTGCCGCGAACGGCCGCCTGTTCGGGAGTCCAGGGGTATGGCACCCACGCCTCTTTGTTCGCTGCGAACCAGAACTTGAGGTCAAAGGAAGACGGCATCACGCCGATGACACGGTAGTTGCGGCCATCGAGTTCGAGTGACTTTCCTACTGCCGCTTCGGGCGATCCGAAATGGCCGCGGGCAAATGCGTTGCTCAATACGGTGACGTCATCGCGCCCGGGCTGGCACTCGTCTTTGCTAAAGGCGCGGCCAACAACGGGCTGGAGGCGCAGCACCTCAAAGAAGTCTGGTTCGGTGAGAATCGCCTGCACGGCCTGCGGACGCGCTCCTCCGCCGAGACGGAATGAGTGGCCGCCGAGAATGGCCATGCTTTCGAATACCGTGTTCTGTTTTCGCCAGTCAAGGTAATTCGCCGGCGAGACCGCAAAGCGGGTTAAACCGGGGAAGCTTTCCGGCGGCGGCACATGATAGAGCGCCACCACTGAGGAAGACTCGGGGAATGGGAGGGGCTTCAGAAGGAGTGCGTCCACAACGCCAAAGATGGCAGTGTTGGCGCCGATGCCCAGCGTGAGGATGAGCAAGGCGGGAATTGTGAACCCTGGGCTCTTGCGCAGCACTCGTGCGGCGTGGGCGATCTGTTTAACGACGTCACTCATCCGCCTCTTAGGGGCACTTGTCCTGCCAGGAGGCGGACGAATGAATCGAAGCAGTTAGATTTCGTACCACGTGGTCAGGTGTCCGGCTGTGGGACAGTTCTGTCCGTCTGTGGCCTGCTTGCGGCAACCTACCAAGGGCGAAAGCTACCGCACGTGTATCCAGGACCGTTGATGAAGCGCGCGGCGGACCTGGCGTTCGCGTCGGCGGCGGCACGCAGGCGTACTGAGGCCGGAACCCAGGGTTGCGGCTGGTCGGACACATCGCACAGGAACTCGACCTGAACCTGGTTCGGCGAGTGGAAGCGATTAGCGGTACCGTCGTTCTCCCACATCGCGCCGAAGACGTACTTGCTTACGCCGTGAAAGTAGAAGTAGTCACATCCGTTGACGGTGCAGGCTCCCAGCGTGCAAGTGCCGTCCGGATTGTTGTTGCACGGACGGTGTCCGCCCTGCGAGCCGTTGTTGTAGTTGTACTTGCGCATCCAACCGTGCCAGCTTTCGTGCATGAAGTCGCCGGCGCGTGACGCGGGGTTGGAGTTGGTCGCCGACGGATCGTACAACGGGCAACTCGTGAATAAGTTATCCGGCGGATCGAAAGATCCGAAGACGCCGTTGTCGTCCTTGATCTTATGGACGAAGTGGTCGTGGAAATTGCTTCCGCGCGCTTCGGCAGCGGCTCGGTAGTCGGCAGTTCCGTGGAAGGACTGATCGTTGTTGTCGAGCAGGCCATAAGTGACGAGGTATGCCGCGTTCCAATGCTTTGGATACTCAAGGCTAGAGTTGCAAGCGTCATTCCAGCCGCGATTGTTCCAATCATTGCCGTTCATATCGTAGGCGCGGTACTGCCATAGGAAATACTCCTGCCAGCAGCCGTGTGTGTTCCAAAGATCGGTGTCAGCCTGACTTGCGCCCGTCTGCACGCACACTCCCCATGTGACGCTGCTGAGCAGAGCTAAAGCTAGAACCTGACCCGCAAGTATGGCGGAGGTTTTCATCGGAGTTCTCCTTGTGTCGTGTCGGCCGTTCAGAATCGCGGCGGTTGAGCGTCGAAGTTCGATCCACCGCGCCCTTGTTGCGCGCCCGAGCCGCGATCCGGGGCCGGGGCAGTGAGTTCCTGGTGCGCCTGCAGATAGGCGTCGAGCCTGCGATTGAACACTTCGCCACGTTCGCCGGGTCCACGGTTAGGACGGTCGAGGAAGATTTCTTCTCCTTTGCGAACGTAGCGGCGCAGCGACTCGCGCGCTTCGCCTGAGTTGTTGTGGTTTTCCAGATAGGCGCGAATGGCTTCGGCCCTTACTATGCGCGACGCGTGATTCGCGACTGCCCAGAACACTTCGGCGTTGCTGTCCGCGTTGTTCAGGTACGCGAGTCCGCTTGCCGCCTTACCTTGCAAGATGGCGAATGCGGTTTGATTGGGGTCTTCGCCTTCGATGAGGCGGCCGGGTTGCGGAAGAGGCTCGCGGAGAACGCTGCGGAGGTACGGCAAGGCGTACTGGCTTCGCATTTCGCCGAGGATGCTGAGTGCGAGCAAGGCTCGGCTGTGGTCTCGAGTTCGCGCGCTGGTGATCTCGCTGGTGAGGGCGTTCACGATGTCCGGATTACTCGCAGCCGCGGCGATTCGAACGCGCGCTTCTTCGCGCTGGCCGGGGGTGGATGCGCCCGCCCAGGAAAGGAACTCTAATACGGATCGACGTGCGGCATCCCCGCTGCCGGTGAGTGCCGGCGCCGGCTTGGGAGGATTTTGAGCGAGGAGTTCGCTGGGTCGAACGCTGCTGGCGCCGGTTGCTTGTGGACCGTTGCGGCGCGCGCATTGCGACGTGACCAGCACTGTCAGCAGAGCTGCGGCGGCGAAAACTTTGGGGGAACGGAAGTGCTCGACCATGCCTTATGGTGAGTCGAGGCGGCATATCGTTTCAAGACGGTGTGCTTTTTCCGATTTGTTCCGGTGGTAGGCTGGTGCGCAGGAGAACGAAGATGAACTCGGATGCGCTGTACGACAATTATTCCCTTGCGGCAAACGCCAGCCCGGATGTTCGGGCGGGTTTCATACGACGAACGTACGGCCACCTGGCAGGGGCGATCCTTGCGTTTATCGCTGTGGAGGCCTTGCTGTTTCAGACGGCCATTCCGGAGATGATGATGAATCTGCTGGCGTCCAGCCAATACTCCTGGCTGATTGTGTTGGGCGCGTTTATGGGGATCTCCTACATGGCGGATCGTTGGACGCAGTCCGGCGCATCTTTGCAGACTCAGTATGCGGGACTTGGGTTATTCGTGCTCGCCGAAGCGATTATCTTCGTGCCGTTGTTGTACATGGCCGCCGCGGTGAGCGGAAGCGACGTGATCGTGTCCGCGGGATTGATTACGCTGTTGCTGTTCACCGGACTGACGTTTACAGTGCTTACGACGAAGAAGGATTTCAGCTTCCTGGGCGGATTCCTGAAGATTGCGTTCTTTGTTGCGTTAGGTGTGATTGTCGCCAGCATTCTATTCGGGTTCAATCTTGGGGTGTTGTTCGCGTCCGTGATGGTGATCGTGGCGGCGGCGTCGATTTTGTATAACACTTCGAACGTGCTGCACCGGTACCATCCAAGCCAGCATGTAGCGGCGTCGCTGACGTTATTTGCCTCGATTGCGCTGCTTTTCTGGTACATTCTGCGGATCTTCATGGGCGGCGGCTCTCGGCGGGATTAACCCGTACAAAAACTCACGTCAGCGCGTCGTCACTCAAGGACGAGATGCCAAAGATGTAGTCGCTGCCTTGAAGAAGTCGTGGTCGTCGATCGCAGGTGAACCGGTGGGCTTCGGGCGAGCGCTCCATAGGACGATAGCCGTGTTGTGGGCTGGATCTATATAAACGAATTGTCCGAAGATCCCTACCGCCATAAACGGCCGTCTACCTATCGGGTCAGAAGCATTCCCGGCCCCCCACCACATGTAGCCGTAGTTCACCACCCCATCGCCGACCCTCTTCGGCTGGCCGGCATCGGGAAACCAATCTGGCGGAACGATCTGCTGTCCGGCTGCTTTGCCGCCGCTTAACACGAATAGCGCGAACCGGCCGTAGTCTCGCAGGGTGGCGCTAAACCCGCTGCCTCCCACCTCCAAGCCGTTAGGCGCGTCCAGCCACCATGTTGCGTCGGACTCCATGCCGAATCGAGTCCACAGCTTTTCGGCAAGGTATTGCGACAAGGGTCGCTTTGCGGCTGCACTCACCACGGCTCCCAAGACGTGAGTCTCGCCCGTGCTGTAGTTCCACAGCTTGCCCGGGGGCGCAGCGCGACGCAAGGTACGCATGAAATCCAGCACGGCGCCGGGACGCTGCTCGATTTGCGTATCGAGCATCTTTCGACGGTCAGAGCTCGGGTCCGTATACGCTTCATTCCAGCGCACGCCCGATGCCATTTGGAGGACGTTGCGTATCGAGACGCCGTCGTACGCGCCCCCTGCCAGTTGCGGCACGTAACGAGTGACGGGATCGTCCAGAGATCGGACGAGCCCGTCCTTAATCGCTGCACCGAGAAGTGTGGAGGTCACCGATTTCGCAATGGACCATGACACCCAGCGCGTCTGTCGAGTGTTGCCGAAGCGATACCGCTCCAAAGCAATCTTGCCGTCCTTGAGGACCAGCACGGCGGCGACGCGGTTCCGCTCAAGGTACTCGTCGAGCGTTACGGCCCTGCCGAGTGATGCGAACGAGAGCTTATCCAGAGTTCGGGGCGCGGCCGCTAACGGGTACGCATTCCCATGGGCGACTG
This sequence comes from Bryobacteraceae bacterium, assembly GCA_035634155.1. Classification (GTDB taxonomy): domain Bacteria; phylum Acidobacteriota; class Terriglobia; order Bryobacterales; family Bryobacteraceae; genus DASQDN01. The sequence goes on from DASQDN010000145.1 coordinate 4,759, forward strand.
TGCGCGATGGAAACAGCTTATCGATATTTCGAAAGGTCTCGACCTGCGTCTGCAAGTCCAGTGTGCCGTCGTAGACATCGCGCACCGAGACAGAGGCGGCCGCCGCATATAGGGCCACCAACGACAGCACCAGGCAGAGCAGGCGAAACATACATTGCTAGCGAGCCCCGTTCCGTGGAACCTCGCGTCCTGCAATCCAGACGGAGTGGAGGGTACGAGTGTTTCGGATGTCGGCGGAGGGATCACGGTCAAAGACGTTGAGATCGGCCCATGCGCCTCTGGAGATTACGCCTGAGTCAGCTAATTTCATCGCACGGGCGGCATCCGCGGTGGCAGAGCGAATGACATGCTGCGGAGTCATACCTGCCTCCGCCATCAATTCCATTTCCATGTGCTCGAAGTAGCCCTGGAAGCGATTGGCGCCTGCACCGGAGTCGGTGCCCATGACGATGAAGAGGCCGGCCTGCGCCGCCTTGGCGAGATTTCGCTTTGCGACCTCTAGCGCCTTCTTATACGTCTGCGCCGCACGGGATTCGCGCATCGCCTGCTGGCGCGCAGGTTCCTTGAGCTGAGCGACAACCTGCGGGTCCGCTTCCCGCTGGAAGAACGGATCATCGAAGAACGATGGGGTTGTCTCGTACGCGAAAGCGGAGATTTCGCGGGTGAGTGTCGGACAGAACGGGACGTTGCGAGCCTTCATGAGGGACACGAATTCTTCATCGATCTCGCGGTCGCGCACGCTATGGGCGAGCATGTCGACGCCCGAGCGGAGCAGGTCCTTAGCGTCTTCCAGGTAATAAATATGCGCGGTGACACGGAGGCCCCGCCGGTGCGCTTCGTCGATGATTGCCTTATAGACCGCGGGCGGCATCTTCTTGGCGGCGCCGAGCATGTCGTCGACACGGATCTTAATGATGTCCGGTTTTGTAGCGGCGACCTTCGCGACCATCGCCCGAGCCGCATCGGGCGTGTCGCCGGTGATGATCTCGCCGGAGACATAAAGACGCGAGCGGGTAACGGATGGGTCGGCATTGCGGCTGCGCGCTTCGAAGGCGGGCGCCTGCTCGCCGCCGAGGCTCCAAAGCGTAGTGATGCCGTAGCGGGCGTACACTCCAAGCTGCCGCTCAGTATTCTCCGCCGTGTAGGCAGGCGGCTGAATACCACGCACGTCCGAGATGTGGACGTGGGTCGCGTGGAAACCAGGAGTGACGGTCTTGCCCTTGAGGTCAACGATTCGAGCGCCCTTGGGCGGACGGACGGCGGCGCTTGGGCCAACTGCCTCGATGCGGCCGTCGCGCACTACGATGACTCCCGAGTCGATAGGCGGCCTCGTGGTTCCGTCGATGATTCGGGCTCCTGTGAAGGCAGTGATATCGGCCGCAATCAGGGTGCTTCCGCCGACCAGGAGCGCGGACAGGCATCGTAGGGCGAGATTCATACAACACATGCTACCAGCGAGGCCGGTGCGGCATAATCAGCGCATGCACTTGCATCGCTTGATTTGCATTGTGGCGATTCCCTGCCTGGCAGCGGGCGCGCTGATAGCACAGGCCACCGGCGCCACGAAGGTCTGGTACAAGGGCAACCTGCATACGCACACGTTGAACAGCGACGGCGACTCAACGCCCCATGAGGTGACGACCTGGTATCGCGAGCAGGGATACCACTTCCTGGTCTTGACCGATCACAACCATCTGACCGACATCGGCGGGCTCAATGCAATCCACGGAGCGAAGAATAAGTTCCTGCTCATTACAGGTGAGGAAGTATCCGATTCATTTCGCAAAAAGCCCATACACATGAATGCGTTCAATCCCGAACGGCTTGTGGAGCCACAGCACGGCGACAGTGTCTCTTCTACCATTCAGAACAACGTTAATGAGATTCGGCGTGCCAAGGGAATTCCGTCCTTGAACCATCCGAACTTCCATTGGGCAGTGACAATCGAGGACATGCTGGCGCTGAAGGGGCTCGGATTGTTCGAGGTGTATAACGGCCATCCGATGGTGAACAACGATGGCGGCGGCGG
>DASQDN010000146.1:0-7086 GCA_035634155.1 Bryobacteraceae bacterium
AAGCTGGGCAAAACCGATCGCGAGCGCATGGACCAGTACCTGTCCACGCTGGACGAAATGGAGTCGCGACTCATCGCGTCCGAGCGGTGGATCGACATCCCGCTGAAGAAGCAGGACTATTCGCACCTGAACCTTGACGCGACCAACGACGGCGATCCGGCCGAGTACTACCGCAACATGTTCGACCTGATCGCGCTTGCCTTTGACGCCGACATCACCCGCTCGGTCGCGTTCATGCTGAACCGTGAAGACGGCATGGGCATCAGCGACACGTTCCCGCTGAAGCTTGGCCTTTCCAAGACACACCACAACCTTTCTCACGCCACCGACAAGGAAGGTCAGTTCGACTTCGCTCGCTACGATCAATTCCTCAGCAAGCAGGTCGCGCACTTCTTCAACCGCCTGGAGCAGTACAAGGATCGCGAAGGCTCAGTGTTCGACAACACCATCGTGCTCTTCGGTAGCGGCGCCAGCACCACGCATAACTCGCGCAATTTGCCGACCCTGGTGGCCGGCGGCGGCAACATGGGCTTGAAGCACGGCTCATACTGGCGCAGCGGCGAGCAGCGCATGTCGAACCTGTACTTGAGCATTCTCCGCTCGCTGAAGATCGAAGAAGAGTCGTTCTCCGATAGCACGGGCACTTTGACGTGCCCAGTCTTCAGCAAGGCCTAAACGTCGGACGTGGACCGGATTCGAGCGTGCTTGCTCGCCGGCGTCCTGCTGACGGCCGCGTGTACAACACATCGCGCGGCCGTCTCCACGCCGGCTCCGGTGAGCAACACCGAATACATTGATCTCGAACCCGGATGGCGGGCGGTGACACCGCTCGGCAAGAGCGGAGACTTCCGCCTCCGCTATCGCGAGCTCGCCGTCGAGGGCAACACGCTCACCTTGGAGGTGGACGAGTTTCAGGGCTACGAGGTATCCCACTACTCGGTGGAAGGGCAGGGCCGCCGCATCCGCCTCCGTTTCACAGATGCCGAAGCATTTCGCGAGGGTAGCGCCAAACGTGAAGCGCGGCCCGTTGTGCCGCTCTTCCGAATCCCCCCGAGCACGCGTTTCCTGCGCCTCGTTTATCTAACCCGTGTCAGCGCCGCCGATCACAACATGGCCGTGATCGCCTCCCGAACTCCCGAAGAACTCGACGCGCTCACACGCGCCGCCCGCACGAACGACAAAACTTGCGGGATAGACGCCCGCTGCTCATGGATCCCCACCGGGATCGCTGTTCGTCCTGAGCGAAAGCTCGCCGGGTCCGACCAATGGACTCCCGTTCGCTAGCCGCTAAACTCGGTTCATGGCTCTGCAATTCACCACCTCGTACCTTGAGGATTCGCTATCGCTCTTCAGCTACTACAAAGGGCTCGCCGAACGAGCAATGCAGCAGGTCACCGATGAACAACTCTTCCTCGCTCTCGATGAAGAAGCCAATTCGATAGCCCTCATCGTGAAACACATGGCGGGTAACATGCGCTCCCGCTGGACCGACTTCCTGACCACCGATGGCGAAAAGCCGGATCGCAATCGAGACAGCGAATTCATTCACCCTCCAGCGACCCGCACCGAATTACTGGAACTATGGGAAAACGGCTGGGCGTGCGTCTTTCATGCTTTGCAGCCCCTATCGGATGCCGACCTTGATAGAACGGTCATCATTCGCGGCGAAGCACACTCGGTCATGCAAGCAATCAATCGCCAACTCACCCACTACGCTCATCATGTCGGACAGATTGTCTTCCTTGCCAAACATCTCGCTCACGACCGTTGGCAGACACTCAGTGTGGCGCGGAACCGTTCGGCCGAGTTCAACCAGCAAGTCTCCGCCGGCAACGTCAGTCAGCGATAGAACGCAGGCTTGACATATATCCGTAACGGATATATGATGAACTCGTGGCTAAGAAGGACATCGCTAACGTTCCGCTCACTCCAGCGGTGCTTCATATCCTTCTAGCGCTCTCCACGCAGGAACGGCATGGCTACGGAATCATGAAGCAGGTGGAAGCCGATTCGCAAGGCAAGGTGAACATGGGACCAGGCACGCTCTACGGATCCATCGGCCGCATGATCGACGCAGGGCTCATCCGCGAAAGCGACAAAAAGATCGATCCTGAGATGGACGACGAACGCCGGGTCTACTACAAGATCACAGCTCTCGGTCAAAAGGCTCTTACGGCGGAGTTGGACCGATATCGCCAAGTCGTAGCAGTCGCCAGGCAGAAGCGCCTTGCCCCAAGCTTATTCGCATATGGCGCCTGAAGTTATCATTCAGCGTTGCCGGAGCCTGTACGCAAAACTGCTCCGCCTTTATCCAAAGCCGCACTACCAGCGCTTCGCCGAATCCATGGAGCAAACCTTCAACGATCGTCTCCTGGAGACCGTGCGACAGCAGAAAAGCGTGATCGGGACCGCGCTCTCGATGTTCATCGACACAGGCCTCGAACTCGCCAGACAGAACGGGAAGTCCATCATGAGAACCAACAGGAACATACTTCGCATCGCAATCGTGACCGCGCTCATCCTGCTCGTCCCTTTGCTGTCCATGCTGATCACCGGCGAAACTGGATGGGGTCCTGGCGATTACGTCCTCGCCGGTTCGCTCCTGTTCGGCACAGGCCTCGCGTGGGAGCTCATATCGCGAAGGACACGCAGCCTCGCCTACAAAGCCGCCATCACCATCGCGCTCGTGGCCGCCTTCGTCCTGGTCTTCGCGAACCTTGCCGTCGGCATCGTCGGCTCGGAAGATAATCCTGTAAACCTGATGTACTTCGGTGTGCTGGCGGTCGGTCTCATCGGCGCGATCCTGGTCCGCCTGGAAGCGCAGGGAATGGCGCGAGCATTGTTCGCCACCGCCTTCGCGCACACCGTCGTAGCCGTGTGCGCTCTCATTATCGAGTCGCGATCCTCGGGAAGCGGACTCGGCGAGATAGTCATGCTGAACGCTTGCTTCGTCGCACTCTTCGTTGGGTCGGCCCTGCTGTTCCGACGCGCAGGCGCGGCCGCCCCCCGGACTGCAACCAGCCTCTGAACTAAGTCACTCCGTCGTCCTCGTTGCGGGTAAGATCATAAGGTCCGATCGGAAGAACAACACCGGTCTAGTCAGGACAACGGGAGACTGCGCGTGGCGACTATCGGCTCGGCTTCACTCGAATTCAATCCAAAGCTCAACACTCTCAGCAAAGGCAAAGAGCTTCGCGACGGCCTGTCCGCAGTCCTTCACCGAGGCCGGACACTGTGGGTTGCCAACGACGAAACCATCGCGTTGGAACGCCTCACCCGGCTGGAGAGCACCGCCGATGGCCATCACCGATTCGGAGAGCACAAACAGTTCCCCTTGCACGACTACCTGGACCTGCCGGTACCGCCGCCGACCAAAGCCAGCGACATCGAAGAAGTGGACGTAGAAGGCATGGACGTCGAAGATGGCTACATCTGGCTCGTCGGATCCCACAGCCTGAAGCGCGTGAAGCCTGACAAGGACGAATCGCCGAAGAAGAACGCCAAGAAACTTGCCGAAATCCGCAGGGAAGGGAATCGCTTCCTGCTCGCCCGCATTCCCGTGGTGGAGCAACAGGACGGGACCTACACTCTGGAAAAGCAGATAAAGCAGGAGGACGGCAGCAAACGCACCGCCGCAAGGCTGGCCGGCGATGACACCGGCAATGAGCTAACACGCGAACTGGCGAAAGACAAACACCTGAAGCCTTTCCTCGAGTCCAGAATTCCCGGAAAAGATAACGGATTCGACATCGAAGGACTCGCGGTATGCAACGGACGCGTACTCATTGGACTACGGGGCCCTGTGCTCCTCGGTCACGCGATCATCATCGAGATTGCAGTGAAGACCGATGGCCCCGGAACACTCAAGCTGAAGAAGCTCGGCCCCGGCGGCAGGCGCTACCGGAAGCACTTCCTCCACTTAGGCGGCCTCGGCATCCGCGATCTCTGTGTGCGTGGTTCTGACTTGCTGATCCTCGCCGGACCCACACTTGACCTGGACGGTCCGGTTTCCCTCTTCTGCTGGCCAGGGGGAGCCGACCCCGACAAAGAGAATCTGCTGCCGAAACGCGCACTCAAACCGCTAGCCCAGCTACCGGTAGGCGATGGAGTCGATCACCCCGAGGGCATTACACTGTTCTCCTCAAACGGCGGTGATCCGGACTCACTCCTGGTCGTCTACGATTCCCCATCCGAAGAACGTCAGGACAAGGACGGCGGAGTGCGGGCCGACATCATTGCTCTAAACGCCGCCGTCGCGTGAACGAGCAGATTGTCCTCGGCGCGTTTCTGGTTGCGCTTGATCTTGGCGGAACCTTCGTCTTCGCCCTGAGCGGCGCCGCCGCCGGCATCCGCCGCCGACTCGATATTTTCGGAGTCCTGGTCTTATCGTTCGTAGCCGCCAACTTCGGCGGCATCACTCGCGATGTCCTTATCGGCGCCACGCCGCCGGTAGCAATTCAGGATTGGCGATACGTGGCAGTCTCCATCCTTGCCGGTCTCATCGCTTTCTTCTGGTACCCGCTAATAGAACGGCTTCGCAGCCCCGTGCTGGTGTTCGATGCGATCGGGCTCGCCCTCTTCGCCACCGTCGGAACGGCAAAGGCGCTCACCTTTCATCTCGGCCCCGTGGCCTCCGCCCTGCTCGGCATGCTGTCGGGCATCGGCGGAGGACTCGTTCGAGATATCCTCATCTCCGAAGTGCCCGCCGTATTTCGCGCCGAAATCTACGCGGTGGCAGCCTTGGCCGGAGCCGCAGTCGTTGTACTCGGCCACCTGCTACAGGTCCCCGCCGGAGCCGCGGCAATGCTCGGCGCGACCCTGTGCTTCACCCTCCGCATGATCTCCATCCGGCGAGGCTGGAAACTCCCCATCGCGAATCCCTCTGCGCCCGAAGAATCGTAGCCTCTGAAAAAGTGTGAGGCATTTCGATCTCCGATTGCTCAAACCGACTGGGCCGAAGGTAGCCATGCGAGCTCGCCGGCAACCCTGTTTCATCTCACAGGAGAAGCTCTATGAAAGGTCCCCAGCCAAGCGGACTGACGCTGCGAATCTTCGTGGGAATAGTCCTCGCCGCCGCTACCGGCGTTGCGGCGCCCGTCACCATTGAGCCTTTACTACGTCAGCTTCACCCTGTCCGACGATGCTTCACTGACGTTCAACTACGAGTGGGACGTAACCCTGGTGAACCCCGGGCTACCGGTGAGTTCGTCTGATCCTGAAGGCAGCATCGCCCAGTTCTCTTACTCCTTGGCCATATAGGGCAATGCGCGTTACTATGTAGGCCTCACCGCTCCAAACCACCCCCGCGGAGCATCCGAATGCGATGAACACGAGTGGTCCAAATCCAACCGGCGATATCGATTTGCGATGGCTGTCACTCCAGCTCCGGTTTAATCGTATGGAACTTCGTGGGCGGCCGTCAGTACCAACTCGAAGGCCGCATGTATGCCGGGGCCGACGGTATAAATGCCACCACCGACGGTTATCCCACCGGCAAAATCGTCTGCGTCATCGTCCCCGATGGCGTCACCTGGACCTACGAAGCCGGCGTAGCCGGTAACCCGCTCAACCTGCAATCGCGCCTTGATGGAAAGCCTCGCCTCCTCGGGCGGGGAGGACGTTCGACTCGCCGAGCGTCCATCGCCGGATACACCGAACTGAACGCTGGGCGCGACTCGGCCTCCGCGCACTTTGAGCTCGGTCGCGCGCTGTCGGCCCCTGGCCTCATCAAACAGCAGAAGGGCGGACTCGTAGTAACTCACGGCGCCGCAAACTCGGAATACGACAAAGCTGCGCAACACCTGGAGCTTGCCATCGCCCTCGCGCCATCCAAAGCCGAATACAAAGCTCACGCTCGCCGGCCTTTACGAACCCCCTTGCTGCGCCGTCACTGGCAGGCGCGCGCATTTCTCAATCGCACATGGACGCTCGCGCAGACCCAAAGATACGTTGGATCCAAGCCACGCCGCAGGACTCATCTCACACGAGGTGCTTGCAAGCTGCTATCACTCGGCCGGCCGAACAAAGAAGCAGTGAAGTCTATCCAGGCGGCCCTGGTGTTGTCGCACGCGACCGCGCCAGGGCAGCCGCCGAGCCGCAGCCGCGCCGGGCTGCTCGATAAACTCAAACAGTACGAAACTGCACGTCGACCCATTCCATCGTCGAGCCTGAGCGCGGTACAATTCTCGCTCGCAGCATGAGCGCGGATCGCAGCGACATCACGACAGTTCTCAAACCTGACGAGACGGCGATCCAGGCGCGCTCGAGAAATTAGTCCCGCTCGTGTATCCGCGTTTGCGCCGTCTTGCGGCGGGCTTCATGAGCAGGGAAGCCAACGGCCATACTCTCGATGCGACCGGCCTCGTTCACGAGCTTTATCTCAAGCTGGTCAACCAGCGCAAAACCGAGTTCGTCGACAGCAATCACTTCTACTCATTCGCCGCGCACCTGATGCGCCGCGCACTCGATGAAATAGAACAACTCGACCCCCGTAAAGTCCGCCTGATCGAGTTGAAGGTCTTTCTCGGCTGCTCCACCGAAGAAGCCGCCCACGTCGCCCGCGTTTCCAAAGCCACCGCCGAATCGCGACCTGCAGGTGGCGAAGGCATGGCTGTTCCATCTCCTCCGCCTGCAGCACAACGTACGCGCGAACAACCGTTAAGAGAGACTGCGAACTACTGGCGGTCGTAGACGACCGTGTTCTTCATCGCCTGTCCTTGAGCATTCTTGCCGGTGATCGTGATCGTGCGAGTCTTACTATCAGCCGAGATCACATTCTCCTGCGTGTACGAATTGCCGCCCTCTAGCTTGACTGTTGCCGTCACCTGACGCTCGCCGGTCCTCTTGGCGGTGATTGTTCCTTTGCCGTAGGGACTCTCGTACGGGTACTCTTTCCCATCTAGCTTGTAACGGCTGTTACGTCCCGCCGATTTTCCATCCGCGGTCACGTTGTCAATCTTCAGGACCAGCCAATCGCCTTCTTCCGTATACGTGACCGTGCTGCTCTTGGGACTTGGCCCCGGATTGAATTTCGACTTCGCAAGATTCAACTTCCACGTGCCAACAATAGGATCGGCCGCAAGGACC
>DASQDN010000147.1:0-15129 GCA_035634155.1 Bryobacteraceae bacterium
GATTGAGACCACGGAAATGATTCTTCGTGCCGATGAGATCGACTACGACGAGAACAAACGGTACGCCGAAGCCCGCGGCAATGTGAAGTTCGACCAGTTCGCTAGCGGCGCGCACATCGAGGCCGACAAGGTGGAGTATGACCTGGAGCATGAGACGGCCAAGTATTACAATGTGCGCGGCTCATCGCCCGCTAAGATTGAAAGCCGGCCCGGTATCCTGACCACGTCCAACCCCTTCTCGTTCGAAGGCAAGTGGGCCGAGCGCATCAAAAATCGTTACATCCTGCACGACGGCTTCGTCACCAACTGCAAGCTCCCGAAGCCCTGGTGGAAGCTAACCGGGAGCGAGTTCGACATCGTGCCGGGCCAGCGAGCCATCGCGCGCCGCAGCGTTTTTTCCGTCCGCCGCGTGCCTCTCTTCTACACACCGATGTTCTACAAGTCGCTGGAGCGAGCGCCGCGTAAAAGCGGCTTCCTGACACCCAACATCGGCAACAGCAACCGGCGAGGCAAGATGTACGGCGCGGGCTACTATTGGGCGATCAATCGCTCCTACGACGCGACTTATCGGGCGCAGCTCTTCACGCAGCGCGGCATCGCGCACCACGTCGACTTCCGCGGGAAGCCGAATCGAGCTACCGACTTCAACTTCATCCTGTACGGCGTGAACGACCGCGGCCCGGTGATCGATGGTGTCCGCCGAGCCCCGGAAAGCGGCTACATCGTGAGCTTCATCGGCCGCTCGGACTTAAAGGGCGGATGGATTGCTCGCGCTGACGTGAATTACCTCAGCTCGTTTCGTTTCCGCCAAGCCTTCACCGAGTCGTATTACGAGGTGATCTCGTCGGAAGTGCACACCTCGGCCAATGTTTCCAAGTACTGGGATACTTTCTCGCTGGACTTCGTCGCATATCGCGTGGAGAACTTCTTGAACAGTGACCAGAAGGTGTCACTGCGTCGCTTGCCTTCCGTCGAGTTTCGAAGCCGGGATCGTCAGGTTTCCGACACGGTGCTCCCTGTATGGGTGTCCTTCCAGAGCAGCGGCTCGTTCGTGCGGCGAAGCGAACTCGTCAACCCGACGCGCCAGTTCGTTGATCGCCTGGACTTCGAGCCGCGAGTCATGACAGCGCTTCGCTGGAAGGACATCCATCTCATCCCATCCTTCGCGATTCGCGAAACACACTACGGCAGCAGCATGGACATGGACCGTCGCATTACGGGGCAGGGCGCCACCCGCAGTTCGCGCGAGTTCGGCGCAGAACTGATTCTGCCTTCGGTTGCGCGCGTGTTCGCCGGCAAACGCAAGCACGTGATCGAGCCGCGAGCCTCCTACCGCTACGTCACCGGAATCAGCAACTTTGATCGCTATATTCGTTTCGATGAAACCGAGCTGTTGTCGAACACCAGCGAAGTGGAAGTATCCCTTACGAATCGGCTCTACACCAAGCAGAAGGACGGCCGCGTCGAGGAGACATTGAGTTGGACCGTAGCCCAGCGCCGGTTCTTCGATCCCACCTTCGGAGGCGCGCTGCAGGAAGGCCGCCGAAACGTTCTGCTGAGTTCGGCGACCTTGACCGGCTACAGCTTCCTCGATGCGGCCCGCAGCTACTCGCCGATCGTGTCGGTATTCAGGGCCCGATCCTTTGCGGGAATGACCCTGGAATGGCGCGCCGATTACGATCCCAAGCGCGGGCAGATCACGAACAGCACGGTCAGTACGGATCGCCGGATCAAGAACAACATGACGGTTTCAGTCGGGCACAGCCAGGTGCGGAGCCATCCGATCCTCACGCCCAGCGCCAACCAGTTGACGACCGGCTTCGGCTACGGCACGGAAAATGTGAAGGGGTTCAGCCTTCGAGCCTACATGGTCTACGACTATCGTGAGCGCATCACCCAACACGCGACCACCCAGATCTCATACAACACGGATTGTTGCGGATATAGCGTGCAGTATCGCCGTTTTGGAGTTGGAAATCGGACGGATTTTCGAGTGGCGTTCGCGATTGCGAACATCGGATCGTTCGGAACCTTGCGCCGTCAGGAGCGGATGTTCTAGTTCTGGCGCCGGCCGCGCGTTTCGAGCTCGAGGACGCGCTCTTCCAGCGCGGCGATGCGGACCTTTATCGCATGCTCGGAGGTATCAGGCCATCCTCTAGAGCAGTCAGATCTTTCTTCGTCGCAGGGGCGTTTCCGTCGGTCCCCATATCAGTCTTAATTATCTCTCAAAGCTCACCCTTCCAAGGCATCGTCAAGCAGTAAGGCGAACTCGCGGGACGCACTCTCCACCCGCGATTGCAACTGCTTGAACTCGCTTTCGAGAGTCCGCACCCGATCCTGCAAATGCAAACACGCGAGCATCGCCACCCGAGTGGCATCCATATTGCCAGACCGGGCAATCGTGTGCATCAACTCGTCGACGTCATTCGCAGCGTTCTGAATGTCAGCGGGATCGCCTGCGACCAGCAGGGTGAAGGTTTGATTGAAGATGGACACGCGAACCGGAAGTTTCTCGGGCGTGTCCATCTCCGGGGATTAGCTGGCGAGTGTATCCATCTGCCCGAGCAACTTCTCGATGCGTGACCGCACCTGCTTGCGCTCGGACTGCAGCGAGTCCAATTCTTCCGAAAGCCGCGTATTCTCAGCCTTCAGTTCTTCCTGCGCCTTCACCGCGGCGTCTCTTTCCTTGCGCAACTGCGCAACAAGATCCACCGCGCGGACAATGCGCTCCTCTAAACTCTGGAGCGCATCGGCGTCTTCAATCAGGGTCTGGGTAGCTGCCATGCTTCACCAACCGTAATGGACTACTGAACCTTAGCGGCTGCAGCTGACGACTGCGCGCGCTCCACCAGAGCACGGAAGCCCGCCTCATCGGTGGCAGCGATCTCTGCGAGAACCTTGCGGTTCAAATCGATGCCGGCCTTCTTCAGGCCGTCCATGAACTTGCTGTAGGACATGCCCGCCGCCCGGCATGCCGCATTGATGCGGACAATCCACAGCGAACGGAAGTCGCGCTTCTTGTGCTTGCGGCCGATGTAGCCATGGCGCAATGACCGCTCCACCGCTTCTTGCGCGGAGCGATACAGCTTGCTCTTGGTAAGAAAGAATCCTTGGGCGAGCGCTAGGGTTTTCTTCCGATTAGCCCGGCGCTTAGTTCCACGTTTTACTCTTGGCACGTTTTCTCCTTATCTATGTAACTGAGGCGGGACAGGCACGTGCGATTGAGCCCGGCCGCACTCAAAAAGTCTCTAGTACGGCAGCATCTCTTTCAGCTTCGCCTGGTCGACCGGATCGGCGACGACGCTCTGGCCAAGCTTACGTTTACGCGAGCGGGCTTTCGAGGTCAGAATATGGCGGGCAAATGCATGATTACGGACGATTTTGCCCGTACCCGTCTTCTTGAACCGTTTGGCCGCACCCTTGTGCGTCTTTAACTTAGGCATTGTGATGGACTTCCGAGGGGGAATTGCGAACCCTCTCAGTGTAGCATGGCGCCTAGACCAGAATCTCCGTCAACACCTCGCCCTCTATGTTCTTCATTTCTAAGCCCAATAGACGAGCAATGGTCGGAGCCACGTCCAAATTACGGAACGAACCCAATCTCACCCCACGCCTGATTCCGGCCCCCGACGCGACGAAGGCCGCGTACATCGCCGGGTCCGTATTGACGTATCCATGCGCGCCCGGCGTCGATCCGGCCGCTACGTCCGTCACCGCCTCGCCCGTCGCAGTCCCATCGAAGGCAAACCGGTCCTGAGCCAGAAGCACCATGTCGGCCATGCGCTCGTTCGGGGCAGGGAAGCCCATCGCCGCAAATTCGCGTGGCTCCACCACCTTGCTCACTCCTGGCAGACCGGCCAACTCCGTCCGAATACGAGACGCTAACTCCGCCTTCTTCGCCGCGCGCGTGATGTAAACCATGGCGCTGCCGCCTTCCGGGATCACCCACACATCCTCACCGAGACCTTTTGCCGCCATCAGAGCATTCGGATGAATCACCTTGTCGTACGTCTTGAACCCGTGGTCGGATACGACGAAGAACGTGGCGCCTGGACTCGCCGCCTCCACCACCTGCTTCACCCGCGCATCGGCCAGCGCCCACGCCGCGTAACCGCCCAGACTTCGAGCCCCGTACCGATGCTGGCTGCTATCCGTCGTCAGCAAATGAAACAGCAGGAGATTCGGCCGGTGCTTCTTCAGGATGTGGACCGCCGCGTCCGTCCAGATCTCATCCCTCCGTACGATCTGCGTCTTGGCAAAGTCGCGGATCTCGGCCTCGGTCACCGCGCCCGCCGCGATCATTTCTTTCGGCACGAGGTCGTCCACGCCCGGCCGCTCGGCGAAGCTCCACGTGATGGTCTTCGCCTGATGAATCGCGACCCAGTCGACCTCGGCCGTTGTCAGTCCCGCCGCGTGCGCCAGATCGTACACCGTAGGCGCAAGGACGAGTTCATCCTTGGGACGCCAAGGCTCAACGCGCAACGGCTTGCCTTCGCCGGAACGAACCGGCAGCCCGTTAAACAGCACGCCATGACGCGCCGGCGATACACCCGTCACCATCGACGTGTGATTCGGCCAAGTCACCGACGGGTTGACCGTCTGCATCCCTTCGGCGATTACGCCTTCTTTCGCCAGTCGACGCAGCGTAGGCAGTGACGCATTTGGATCGCTGAAGGCATACGCAGGCAGTCCATCGATGCTAATGACGATCACCTGACGCTGCCGCGGCTGGGCATGCAAAGTCGGCGCGAGCGCAACGGCCGCTACTGCTGGAAGGAACTCCCTGCGAAGCATGAGCCCATCATATCCACTTGCGCACAACGGCAGGCTCGTATTCTGCGAGCCTCTGTAGTAACTCAACGGGATCGGCACTCGCCAGCACAGACGCGCGGTGCCCGGCACGCATGAACTGCTCCTCCACCCCGTGGTCAAACAAGCCGAGCAGTCCGTCGTAGTATCCGGCCGTGTTTAACAATCCGCAAGGCTTCGACAGAATCCCGAGCTGATTCCAGGTCAACACCTCACAGAACTCCTCGAGTGTGCCGAAGCCGCCCGGGAGCGCAATGAAGGCATCGGCAAACTCCGCCATGCGCAGCTTGCGCTCGTGCATCGACTGCACCACGTGCAACTCCGTCAGTCCTGTGTGAGCGATCTCGTGGTCGACTAACGCCTGCGGAATAACACCGATCACTGCGCCGCCCGCTGCCAGCGTCGCATCCGCCACCATGCCCATCAATCCAACATGCGCGCCGCCATAAACCAACGTGATCCCCCGCTCAGCGAGCAGGCTGCCGAGGAGTGACGCTGTTGCCCGGTATATCGGACGCGATCCGCTGCTCGACCCGCAAAACACGCATATCCTCTGGAGTTGCCTCGGCATTCACTTCCAATGTAGCGGCACGCCATCCGCTTTCACTGCGAATAAACCGAGTCGTCTTCACCGGATGAAAGCCCGCCTCCGGGTCGCTGGCCGAGTATTGCTCCACCTCAATGCTTGAGCCACGTGTGCGGACGACCTGGAACGAGTTCGGCTCGCCCCGACTGCGGGTGGAAAGGGCCGTTCCCGCTTGCACAAAGATCGCTGAGCTTCCTGCCAGCTTGTAGCGAATTGCGGTGGGCGCTGCATGGCTGATATGCATGTGTCCCGCCAACAGCACATCTACCGCGGCCACCACGCGCTTCATCACACGCGAGCCAATCAATTCGGCCGCCGCATAAGACTCAGGCAGATCGAAGGGATGATGCGTTACCAGCACACGGACAGCGCCGGGCTCGGCAATGGTCATCGCTTGCTCCATGTGATCCACCTGCCACTCGCGCACGCGCCCATCACGCAGATGCGCCACCCGGGCCGTGTTCAAGCCCATGATCATCACCTCGGCGTCCGAGTACTGCGGCTGCAGGTTGTGGGTGATGTACTTCTTGTAAAGGCTAAGCCGCTGCATCACGCGCCGCCACGGATTCAGGAACGCCATGTCGTGATTGCCCGGAACAAGGATCAAATGTCCGGGCAGCGATCTCACGAAGGTTCGTGCCCGCTCGAACTCCTCCGGACGGGCATGCTGCGTGAAATCGCCCGACACGGCTACAACATTCGGCCGCAACGCACGCACCGACTCCAGAAGCTTGGGGACAAGCGCCTCCTCCACCCAATTGAAGTGAAGATCGGAAAGGTGAACGATCGTCCTCATCGCCCTTTCGGTACCCTCACCTTCAACGCGCGAGGCAAGATCCGGTAGTGCAGCGGCGTCTCCATGACGGCGATTTCGCCGTCCAACGCCACGCCGATCTTCTTGCCCCGATTGGCTTCGATTCGCACTTCTTGGGCCGGGAAGATCTCGAAATCATCAGGCCCGTGGAAACGCCCGGTCACCAACCGAAGCAGTAGCGCGAGCAAACCCCATCGCCCACGCTCTTTCATCACATAGATCCACAGCTTGCCTTCTGTGAGCGATTCGCGGAAGCCAAGATTGTAGCCATCCATCCCATGTTCGTTGTTGCCGACCAGGATGTAGGAGGTGCGCCGCTGGATCGCTTCGCCATCCACGTGAAGAACTACATTGAGCGAAGGCAGCCGTCGGAACACCGCCAGCGCTCCCATCAGCAGCGCAAGTCGCCGGTACTTGGCCTTCAGGAACCGGTAGATCGGATACAGCCCAATGATCGAGTTGTTCAGGAAAATCTTACCGTTCACCTCAGCCACATCGACCGACGTTGTGTCGCCATTCACAACGATCTCGGCCGCGGCCTGCAGATCGAGCGGCAAGTTCAAATCGCGCGCGAAGTGATTCAGCGTGCCCACCGGCAGCACACCGAAGCATGCGTCCGAGCCGGCTAACGCCGACGCCGTCGCACTCAACGTGCCGTCGCCACCTCCCGCCACTACGAAATCGGCCCCGGAAGCGACGGCTTCCCTCGACTTTTCAGCCAGATTGACGCCAGCGCGGACGTACTCGATGTCGGCGTCGATTCCGGCGTCAGCGAACAAATTCCGCAGCCGCTCCGGTGCGTCCTCCTTGGCGTCAAAGCCCGACGACGCATTCACGAACACTTTGGCGCGGCCGAGCGTAGAAGTACCCATGCATTCTACGCTTGCAACCGAATCGCCAAAGAAATTAGCGAGTGGAACCCATCAGCACCATCGTGGCCAGCAGTTGCTGCCGCTGGGTCGCGATGCGGCGCCGCGCCGCTTCCACCAAGACCTTCTCAGTCTCAGCCTTGGCGATTCGCGTCACTGGACATCGAAGGCGCTTCAATGCCCCTGCGGCCCCCCCGTTCAGGGCGTCGGGGTACGTCTGCACCAGCCAGTCGCGCGCGCTATTCTCAGAAACGTTGTCGTCCATGAACTGGTCGACCGAATCGGCTACGTTGGCGATCATCTTCCCGTACGCTTCCATCTGTTGAATGGATGACTCCACAATCGCCTGGAACACGCCATTAATCAGACCCGCAACGAACTTGGGAAAATCCACCGCTTGCACAAGCGAGACAAATGCCACTGCTCCGGGCAGCGTATTCGCGGGAATCCCTTCCGGCTGCGCCAGGTACGCGCCCACCTTCGCCATGTCTCGTGCGATTTGCTGCTGCTTGTCCGGCGGCAACTGTTGGTACGCCGGACTTAACGCGAGCAAGCCCCGCGTTTCCTTGTCCACCAGTGTTTTCGTGCGGTTCATTTGGTCTCCACTTCCAGCAGGTGACAGAGTTCAGCGGGAAGGATGCCGCCATGCCGGGCCCAATCCGCCGGCGTGCCCTGCCATATGCTGTCTTTGACATCCAATGCGGCGCCGTGCATAACCAGCAGCCGCACAACCTCGGAATGCCCGGCCAGCGCAGCCTGATGAAGCGGCGTCGAGTGCGCGTGAAAGCCGGAGGGGTTGAACCGGCTCGGATCCTCACCCTCATCGAGCAACAGCCGAACAATGCCGTAATGCCCGAACTGCACCGCAACTGCCAGCGCCCGATGCCGTTCCTCAGCCCCTGCCGGCGCGAGCAACCGTGCGACCTCATCCGACTGGCCGAGCGCTGCCATCGCGGGCAGGCTCCGCCGCGCGCCGCGTCCGAGCAAGGCTTTCACCGCCTCAAATTCACCATGCGCAATCGCGCCATTCATCGCATCATCGGGATCAGCGCCAAAGTCGCAGAGCAAATCCACAAGAGGAACCTGTACGCCACATTCCCGCGGAACTCGACCGGATGCGACAAGCATCAGCGTCTCATTCACCGCTGCCTTGTCGTCTTTTACGCCGGCTTCCAGAATCACGCGCGCGACTTCGACGATGCTCGCCGGCAACGACCCCTGTCGCACCGGGTTCTCCGCAATGAATGCCAGCAAAGGGGGATTGCTGAAGTAGCCCTCATTCTTCAACGCTACGCGCCGGCGAGCCAGGTCCGGACTGGCCGCCAGGTACTCGCGCAAGGCTTCTACCTGTCCAGCATCGACTAAATCAACAGCGTGGCGGAAGGCAGCGTCCTCGATCACCATCCAATTGCACCACGAATCCGTATACATTGATCGAATCGCATGAGGTGAGTTTTCATCACTGGGGGCGCCGGGTTTATCGGGCAGGCGGCGATCGCGGCATTGCTGCACAGGGGCCACAGCATCACGGCGTTGACACGTCCGCAGTCGCAGCCCGCACTCCCTCCGCAAGTGACGTCAATCACCGGTAATGATCTGGATTTGGCGATCTATGAATGCTCCGGCGCAGATACGTTTGTTCACCTGAGCGGCGCCCCCTACCACCCGAGCCGCCATCGGTCACTTCACCTTTCTTAGCGTGACTCAACCGGCGCCGATCATGCGAGCCTACCTCGATGTACGCGCGCGGTGCGAGCGCATCGTCGAGCGCCTTGGCCTTGTAACCCTGGAAGAGATAACGGCCGCAATCGCGTGGGCGGTAGAGAGTCCTCCTGTCGAACCAACTCGAATTCTAGACGTCCCGAGCATCAAAGGCCTTTCCAAAACGCGTACCCGCTAAACGCGATCAACACCGCGGCAGCGCCGTACAAAGCTCGATTGCCGTACCCAGTCTCAAGCCTCAAGACAGAACGGGAGGGCGCCTCCGGGTCGTAATAAACAACTGCCTGACTCCCTTCGGGAAAAGCTTCCACGTAAAGATCCGCCATTGTGCTGTCGGAGCCCGCGCCGATACCCCCAAAACAAATCCTGTCGTTCCTGAAGAGGCTTCCATCCACTTCGTAGCGATACACGATCTCGGGCCAGAAGCGGCTGACGCCGTCGTCGTCACTTTCTTTGACGCGGGACACCTGTATCGTGCCGACCGCCTGCATCCAGTTCGACGCGCGCTTGACTCGATGCCGGTTCCACTCGGCCCCGACAAATGCCGCCACCGCCGCTAGTGCGAGCGCCGCACTCAAACCCAAGCTCATGGATGTGTGCCCATTGTAAGACTGGCCAAACCGCCTCATGTGTGATAATTCGGACATGCGACACGAGTGGGTGGCCCAGCGCCAAAATGACTCAATCCGGACCCAGATGCATTATGCCCGCAAAGGCATCATCACGGGAGAGATGGAGTATGTAGCGCGGCGTGAAAACATTGCCGCTGAACTCGTGCGCTCGGAAGTAGCTCGCGGCCGGATGATCATCCCCGCGAACATCAACCACAACGCATTGGAGCCGATGTGCATCGGGATCGCATCCAAGTGCAAGATCAACTCGAACATCGGGAACTCGGCGACCACCTCGAATATTGAGGAGGAAATCGAGAAGCTTCAATACTCGGTCAAGTTCGG
The DNA here is from genome assembly GCA_035634155.1 of Bryobacteraceae bacterium. Taxonomy (GTDB): domain Bacteria; phylum Acidobacteriota; class Terriglobia; order Bryobacterales; family Bryobacteraceae; genus DASQDN01. Next base: position 9,757 of record DASQDN010000147.1, read on the forward strand.
CGCCGATACGATCATGGATTTATCCACCGGAGGCGACATCCCGCGCATCCGCCAGGCCATCATCGATGCGTCGCCAATCCCGGTCGGCACGGTGCCGATCTACGAAGCGCTCAGCCGCGTCCGCCGCGTTCAGGATCTGACGCCGCAGATCATGCTCGAAGTGATCGAGGAGCAGGCGCAACAGGGCGTCGACTACATGACGATCCACGCGGGCGTGCTCATTCAATATGTGCCGATGGCCGCCAAGCGAATCACCGGAATCGTCAGCCGCGGCGGATCCATCCTTGCCGAATGGATGGTGAAGAACCACAAGCAGAACTTCTTATACGAGCACTTCGAAGAAATCTGCAAGATCTTCCAGAAGTACGATGTCAGCTTTTCCCTTGGCGATGGTCTGCGACCCGGCTCACTGGCGGACGCTAGCGACGAAGCGCAATTCGCGGAACTGAAAACCCTCGGCGAACTCACAAAGATCGCCTGGAACTACGACGTTCAGGTCATGATCGAAGGTCCCGGCCACATCCCGCTGGACCAGATCCAACTCCAAGTCGAGAAGGAGATGGAGTTGTGTCACGAAGCGCCCTTCTACACGTTGGGACCCCTGGTGACAGACATCGCGCCAGGCTACGACCACATCACCTCCGCCATCGGAGCGGCCATGATCGGCTGGCATGGCGCATCCATGCTTTGCTACGTGACTCCCAAGGAACACCTGGGACTACCGAATCGCGAGGACGTGAAGCAGGGCATCATCGCGTACAAGATCGCCGCCCACGCAGCGGATATCGCCCGCAAGCGTCCCGGCGCCCGTGATCGCGACGACGAGCTTTCCCGCGCCCGCTACAACTTCGATTGGAATCGCCAGTTTGAGCTTTCCCTCGACCCGGAAGGCGCTCGCGCCATGCACGATGAGACCCTCCCGGAGGAAGGCTTCAAGGAAGCGCATTTCTGCTCCATGTGCGGTCCCAAGTTCTGCTCCATGAACATCCACTCGAAGGTGACCGAGTTCTCGGCTGAACAGGCCCAGCAGATCGCGTCCGATTCGAAGCTGGTACAACTTGCATCGTCGGGTGACTGAGTGGGCGCGCTGACTAACTTACGAGCAGATGACCGCGTGCTTCTGCTCTCCCTTCCTTCGGCAGCCGAGTTGACGGCCATAGCCGCGGCCTTACCCGACGGCCTGATCGTCGGACTGGCTCCCGCCGAAGAAGTTTACGAAGCGCGCAAGGCCGTGAACGACTTCGATAACTGCATGTTCGCCCCTGCCGATCCGGACGGTGTCATCCCCTGGCGCGATGAGTTCTTCACCGTCATCTACGCGCCCCATCTGGATGGCGTCAGCTCCGAGATGGAGCGCGTCCTGACGACCGGCGGAAGCGTGCATTTATCCTCATCAATCTACACCAAGCCCAATCAGGCCTAATCGCATATTAAGCGGACTGAAACCCATTTGACATTGCGGATTGGTATCCTTTACGCCTATGAGGAACCGATTCTCCCTTTGGGTTGTCCTTCTAGCGTTAACAGCGAACACGCTGTCGGCGCAGTTTGAAACCTCAACCGTGCTGGGCACCGTAAAAGATACCTCCGATGCAGTGCTTTCCGGCGCGCGCGTAACTCTCACTAACCTTGGCGCAAACATCAGCGTCACTCGCGACACCGACGAAAACGGAGCGTATGAGTTCGTCAACGTTCGCCCGGGCCGCTACAAAGTCACTGCTGAAAAGGCCGGCTTTTCCACTGCCGCCGCCGAAAATTTCGTCGTCAACGTCGCCGCGCGCCAGCGTGTCGACCTCACCTTGCCGGTCGGTCAAGTGACCGAAACCGTCAATGTTTCCGCCGCCGTTGCGTTGGTCGAATCCGACTCCAGCCAACGCGGCCAGGTCATCGAAGAAAAGAAAATCGTCGAGCTGCCCTTGAACGGCCGCAGTTATGCCGACCTGGCGCTGCTTTCGGCCGGCGTGCGCCGCTCCAGCTACGCAGTCGCCAACCCTCCGCGCGAGGGCTCCTTCAACGTGAACGGCCAGCGATCCACGTTCAATAACTTCCTGCTCGACGGCATCGACAACAACGCCTACGGCACCTCCAATCAAGGCTTCAGCAATCAAGTGGTGAGCCTGCCGCCTGATGCCATCCAGGAGTTCCGCATCGTAACCAACAACATGAGCGCCGAGTATGGCCGCACTTCCGGCGCCATGATCAACGCCAACATGCGCAGCGGCACCAACGAGATTCACGGCTCAATCTGGGAGTTCCTGCGCAACGACAAGCTAAACGCGGTCGGCTTCTTCGCGCCGCCCGGGGGCCAGAAGCCCACCCTGAAGCGCAACCAGTTCGGATTCGCCGTCGGCGGCCCGATTATCCTCAACCGAGCGTTCTTCTTTGCCGACTGGGAAGGCTTCCGTGAGCGTACCGGTTTCCTGACCAGCAGCAACGTCCCGACAGCCGAGCAGCGTCAAGGCAGATTCGGCAGCCAGACGATCACCAATCCGCTCACCGGCAGGCAATACAGCAACGGCATCCCTTATTCCGACATGACGCCGCTCGCGGCCTACATCCTCCAGAACCTGCCGCTGCCGAACTCCGGCGACCCATCCGCTCCGAACCGCTTCAACAACCTTCGCGCCGATCGCAACAACTCGGACAAGATGGACGCCAAGCTCGACTTCCAGATCAATTCGCGATTTTCGGCGTTCATCCGCGCCGACCACCGCAAGGCCAACATCTTCCAGGCGCCTGACATTCCTGGACTCGCGGGCGGAGGCGGCAACGGATACATCCGCATCCTCAATCAGCAACTCGCGTTTGGAACTACGTGGACGCCGTCGGCATCCTCGCTGCTCGAATTCCGCATGGGCTTCTCCAAGACGCGCGCTGGTAAAGAGCCGCCCTTTATCGGCGGCGCAAGCATGCGCGACCTTTTCGGAATCACCGGTTTGCCCGAGACCTCGCAACTTACCGGCGGTATCACCGCGCAGGACGTCACTGGCTTTACCTCCTTCGGGCGTCAGGCGACGAACCCGCAGTGGCAGCATCCGTTCCTGTGGAACCCGCGCATCAACTACTCGCTCATTGTGGGCAAGCACTCCATCAAAGCCGGCTATGAGTGGCAGCGCATCCACACCGAGATTCAGGACGTGAATCCGCTGTACGGCCGCGACTTCTACCAAGGCACTGCCGCCACCGGCTTCACCGGACAGCCTCTGGCCGACTTCATGTTCGGCCTTCGCAGCCGCTATGCGCTCACCAACTTCTTCATCGCCAATTACCGCCAGATCGGCAACATGTACTACGTGCAGGATGACTACCGCGTCACCCGCAAGCTGACGTTGAACCTTGGCGTTCGCTACGAGTACTTCACGCCGCAGTGGGAAGCCGACAACCGGCTGTCGAACTTCGACCCGGTCTCACGCACGCTGGTTCCGGCGAAAGACGGCTCCATCGCGGATCGCGCGCAGGTCAATCCTGACAAGAACAACTGGGCGCCGCGAGTTGGCTTCGCTTATGCGGCAGACCCCAAGACTGCCCTCCGAGGCGGCTACGGCATCAGCTACGTTCATTTCAATCGCGCTGGAGGCGGCAACATCCTCGCCATCAATGGACCGCAGGTCGTGAACGCGTTGGTAAATCAAACCCCCAGCTCGCCCACCTTTCGTCCGACTCAGGCAGGCTATCCGACAAACTTCACCGACCCCAGCAACTTCAATCAGGCGACGGCAAACATCTCGTACATGCCTCGTGACATTCGAACTGGCTATGTACAGAACTGGTTCTTTTCGATCCAGCGCGAGATCCTGCCGAACACGGTATTCGACATCGCCTATGTCGGCAATCGCAGCAACAAGCTCGTTCTCTTCGCCGACTTCAATCAAGCCCGAACAAACAACCCGGGAGAAGCGGCGTCGCTCGCGAGCCGCCGTCCCATCCAGGGCTTTGCCGGCATCACTCTCACTTGCCCCTGCGGCTGGGCCAACTATCATGCCTTGCAAGTGAAGCTCGAGCGCCGCTACAGCGCCGGACTCGCGCTCCTGAATTCCTTCACGTGGTCGAAAGCGATGGACAACGTCGGCCAAGCCCTGGAAGACCAGGGCAACGGCAACGGGTCCAGCCCGCAGAATTACTACAACCTCGCTGCCGAGAAGGGACCTTCCGGCTTCGATCAGAGACTCAACAACACGACCTCCGTCGTGTGGGAGATTCCCTTCGGTCGAACCCGCCGCTGGGGTTCGGACGTGAACGGCTTTGTCGACGCCGTGCTCGGCGGCTGGCAGATCAGCGGCATCAACACACTCACCAGCGGCGAAGCCTACAACCTCCGCTATTCACCCACCGGCGAGTTCCAGACATCCGACATCACCGACGATTGGCGCGGAGCCACCTGGTATCGCCCCAATGTTTCTGGGAACCCGGTAGTGGAGAATCGGGGCGGTAGTATTCAATATCTGAATCGCGACGTCGTCACCATCCCCACCGACCGTTCGAACCCGTTCGGCAACATCGGCCGCAACGCCGTGTACGGACCCTCGTTCTGGCAGCTCGATTCCAACATCCAGAAGAACTTCCGATTCACGGAGCGCTTCAATCTTCAGTTCCGCTCCGAGTTCTTCAACATGCTGAACCGCACCAACTTCCGAGCCCCTGTCGTGAATCGCTCACTGACCAACTTCGGGCAGTGCACTCAACCCTATCAGACGCGGAAGATTCAGTTCGCGGTGAAACTGCTGTTTTAAACCCCCGTTCAGGAAAGGCGGGCAGGTCTCCTGAGAAACCTGCCCGCCTTTCCTGCATCTACCGATCATGTGGAACGCAGTAGCCAGCGGCCTTGCCGGCGCGACCGCCGTCACTCTGATGAACGAAACCATCCGGCAATTCGACGAGGAAGCTCCGCGCCTCGACCTGCTCGGCATGCGAGCGTTAGCTGAAGTCGTGTCGCCGGATAACCTGCGCACGAAAGCGCTCGTGGGCGATCTCGCCAGCAACACGCTGTATTACTCGATGGTGGCCGCCGCTCCGCCCGAGCAAGCGCCACTGTGCGGCGCCACCCTGGGCTTCGGCGCTGGACTTGCCGCAGTCCTGCTTCCCGGTCCGATGGGCTTGGGTGACGACGCGACCAATCGCAGCACGAAGACGCGCGTTCTGTCGGTGGCGTACTACACCACTGCCGGGCTGCTCGCCGGCATCGTTGCGCAAGCGTTACGGAAAAAGAACTGAAGGAAACCTACGGTTTAGCGGCGCCCGACCCGGGCTTTGCAGCCGCCTCGGCGGCCGCCGTGGACTTGCGAACCTCTTCGAAATACCTCTGCACGTACGGTTGGTAGGCCAGCGGGATCTCATTGCGATTGGCGTCCGCCACGGCCCCTGCATGCCGCGCCG
>DASQDN010000148.1:0-3764 GCA_035634155.1 Bryobacteraceae bacterium
AGAGCCGGAACCTGCCCCGCTAAACCGCGATCGAGTTCCGCGCGTAAATGCCGAGAATGGGCGCTCGCAGATTTGTGATCTGGTCAGCCGGCGCAGCAGTGCCGTCGAAGACAAGGCCGCCGCGAGTAACTCACTGTTCACCGCCAGATCGAACACATTTCCGCCTCCAGCGCAGAAGCCGATAGCGCCCAGCCGATCTCCCTGCACGTACGTCTGATCGCGAATCATCATCAAGGCCGATTGGATGTCCTGCCGCCGCTCTGCCGGTTCCGCCCTGCCGGAAAGCAGGTCAACTGCGACGGCGGTGTATCCGGCTTTGGCGACGCGCCGCGTCACATTTATATGCCTCGTCAGGCCGCGCTTCTAGTGAGCCACCAGCACCGCCGGCCGTGCTGTCCGCCCGTAATCGGCCGGTACCGATTGATACACGTATAAACCGCCGGAATGGCCGAAGATTGACCACGGTCTGCGAGATGACGGCAGGGTCGTTCTCCGTAACCTGAACGCCGGCCAGACAGCCGGTTGTCTGCGCTTCGGCCAAGCCCGCGCTTTCCACAGCGGCGATCACTGCCGCCGCCGTTCCCGTGTATTGCGTCAGCCGCGAGATCAGCTCGCGGCGGTTGAATGCGCCGTCTTCATAAAGGTGAATGAAGCTCATGATCGGATCTTATCCATCACTCCCTCCTCCTCCGAATAGCCGCATAAGCTATCACCAATTCCGCCGCCAAACCACGCGAAAAGGTCGCAATCACAGTGAGCCAGGAAAGAGAAACGCGCCGGCTACGAGAAGAGCCGGCGCGTTAGAGGGAGAAGCGTCGGGCGGGATCGCGTTAGAAAGATCTGGCACCACCCTGCCCGACGCGCCTGCGATGAACGAGGGTTCACTCGTTAGAGATAACGTGGATCTATTTTGTTTGGTTGTTTAACGGTAAAGCGTTCTGGCAGCGACCTACTGCTCCAGGGACGCGTCCAGGGTAATCTCCGCTTTCAACAGCTTGGAAATCGGGCACCCTGCCTTGGCCGCCTGGGCGGCTTTGTCGAACGCGGCAGCGTCGGCTCCGGGAATGCGGGCGCGCAGCTTCAAGTGGCTGGCTGTAACCGCGAATCCCTCGGCCACCTTCTCCAGAATCACCGTCGCTTCCGATCGGATCGACTCGGCCGTAAGTCCGGCTTCGCCGAGCTGGGCGGAGAACGCCATGGCGAAACAGCCGGCGTGAGCGGCAGCGATCAGCTCCTCCGGGTTGGTTCCTTTCCCTTCTTCAAAGCGGGTCCCGAAGGAGTACTGGGTTTTGTCGAGTACGCCACTAGCGGAGGTGATCGTACCTTTACCATCTTTGAGGCCTCCGCGCCATTCTGCTGAGGCTGTGCGTCGTATCTGCATGAAAGGAGTTTACCTGCAACCGCGGAGAAACGCACGGCATCTGTAAATATGAGCAAAGCACACTAAGCTATCTAGACAAGCAAGGGCTAAGATGCTATCATCCTTCCTGAGGAGGAGGCTCTAACTAACCATGGACTTCAACCGACTCACCGAACGAATGCAACAGGGACTGCAAGCGGCTCAAACCAAAGCCGCTCGCCTGAGCCATCAACAGATCGATGTCGAGCACCTTCTGGCCGCCTTGATCGAGCAGGAGAACGGGCTGGCTCCGTCGCTGCTGTTGAAAGCCGGCATTGCCCCGGACCAGGTACACCGCCGCCTGCAGCAGGAACTCGAGCGGCTGCCGAAGGTGTCCTCACCGACCGGCACGACCGATCAGATCTATGTCACCGGACGGCTGAACAAACTGTTGGTCGATGCCGAGGACGAAGCCAAGCGACTCAAGGACGATTTCATCTCAGTGGAGCATGCGCTGCTCGCAATTGCGGGCGACAGCGGCATTTCCGGACGCCTTTATAAGGAGCAGGGACTGACCCGCGAACGCTTGATGAAAGCGCTGCAGGAAGTCCGCGGCAGCCAGCGAGTGACCACGCAGAATCCCGAAGCCACCTACGAGGCGTTGGAACGCTATGGCCGAGACCTGACGAAACTGGCGGCGCAAGGCAAGCTCGACCCGGTGATCGGGCGCGATGAAGAGATCCGCCGGGTGATCCAGGTTCTGTCGCGGCGCACCAAGAACAATCCGGTTCTCATCGGCGAGCCCGGCGTCGGCAAAACCGCCATCGTCGAAGGCCTGGCCCAACGCATCATCCGCGGCGACGTGCCCGAAGGGCTGAAGGACAAAAAGGTCGTCTCGCTCGACATGGGAGCGCTGATCGCCGGCGCGAAATTCCGCGGCGAGTTTGAGGAGCGCCTGAAAGCGGTCCTGAAGGAAGTCGTCAGCTCGGAAGGCGTCATCATTCTCTTCATCGACGAGTTACATACGGTGGTCGGGGCGGGGAAGGCCGAAGGCGCGATGGATGCGGGCAATCTGCTGAAGCCGATGCTGGCGCGCGGCGAGCTACATTGCATCGGCGCCACCACGCTCGACGAATACCGCAAACACATCGAAAAGGACGCGGCCCTGGAGCGCCGCTTCCAGCCCGTGCTGGTGGACCAGCCGACGGTGGAAGACACCATCTCCATCCTGCGCGGCCTCCGCGAGCGGTATGAAGTCCATCATGGCGTGCGTATTAAAGACGCGGCGATGGTGGCCGCGGCGGTGCTCTCGAATCGCTATATCTCGGACCGGTTCCTGCCGGACAAAGCCATCGACTTGGTCGACGAATCGGCCGCGCGGCTACGTACGGAGATCGACTCTATGCCGGCGGATCTCGACGAGATTCTGCGTCGGATCATGCAGCTCGAGATCGAGCGCGAGGCTTTGAAGAAAGAGACTGACGCCGCATCCCAGGAGCGTCTGGCGAAACTCGAGCGCGAAGTCGCAGACTTGAAGTCGAACTCGGCGGCGCTGCAAGCGCAGTGGCAGAACGAAAAAGAGGCTGTCCAGCGGCTGCGCAGTCTGCGCGAGCAACTCGAGCAGACCAAGCTCGAAATCGAGCAGGCCGAACGCGCCTATGACCTGAACCGTGTGGCCGAGCTTCGCTACGGCAAGTTGCGCGACCTGGAACAACAGTTGGCCAAGTCTGCGGAGGCGTCCACAGGACCGCGGCTACTGAAAGAAGAAGTGGACGAGGAAGATATCGCCGCCGTTGTCAGCCGCTGGACTGGAGTGCCGGTGGTCAAACTGATGGAAGGCGAGACACAGAAGCTGCTGCACCTTGAAGATGAACTGCACAAGCGAGTTATCGGCCAGGATGAGGCCGTGGAAGCGGTGGCGCAAGCGGTCATTCGGGCGCGATCCGGCTTGAACGATCCGAACCGGCCCATCGGCAGTTTCATCTTCCTGGGACCGACCGGGGTTGGCAAGACCGAACTCGCCCGGGCGCTCGCGCAGTTCCTTTTCGACGACGAGCATTCGATGATCCGCATCGACATGTCCGAGTACCAGGAGAGGCACACAGTGGCGCGGCTGGTAGGCGCGCCGCCGGGCTACGTCGGGTATGAAGAAGGCGGTCAGCTCACGGAAGCCGTTCGTCGACGTCCATATTCCGTACTGTTATTCGACGAGATTGAGAAGGCGCATTCGGACGTCTTCAATCTGATGTTGCAGATTCTGGATGACGGTCGGTTAACCGACGGTCAGGGTCGCACCGTGGACTTCAAGAACACCATCGTGATTATGACGTCGAACATCGGCAGCCATCGGATTTTGGAACACCGCGGCTCTACCGGCGGCAACGAGTATGAGTTGATGAAACTCGCTGTAGTGGATGAGATGCGG